>CAIVQI010000119.1 GCA_903908015.1 uncultured Bacteroidota bacterium | reverse complement strand
TCAATGCCATGATGAGTTCTGCTGACGTCAGTACATTGGATTCTGCCGCGCAGCCCATTTCGTTCCCCATCCAGACCCTTAAAATTAGCCTTGAGCGTGCATTGCATGAGGAAATTCAGGACAAAAAGGTGCTATTGGATGCAAAGAAATATGAAATTCGGACCATGATCAACGGCGCATCGCTTTATGCGTCTGGAGGAACCGAACTCCTGCCAGGTGGACGGGGAATAGTGGAGCGGATCATCCGTCAGGTCCGACAAATGAGCCCGGTCGATTTTAAGGTTGATGTAGAGGGACATACAGATAGTGCGCCGATAAAAAATTTTCGTTTTGCCGACAATTGGGATTTGTCGGTTGCGCGGGCATCGGGCGTGGTCCGCTTATTTATCGAATCTGGATTCGCGCCTGAAAATTTGAAGGCATCAGGATTTGGTGATGCGCGCGCTTTGGTAGACGACCGTGATGCCCATCAAAAGCTCCTTCCACAAAAGCAGGATATTAACCGGAGGATTGTAATTCGTTTGTATTATGATTAAAGTATTTCATCCCAATTCGCAGCTTCCGTATTATTTTTCGGCCATGGGTTACAGGGATTTGTTGTACGAACGCTATCACAGTCGGCATACAAGCCAACACAGCGGACTAGACGCTCGTGCGTTGCAACTGGCCGAGGCGCATCATTTTCAGCTCGAGTGGGAACCATTTTTGAAGAATCTGCCGCGTGAAGCCAATATTTTGGATGTTGGATGTGGCAACGGGAGTTTTATTCGGGCGCTGAAACAATTGGAATTTAAGCATACTTATGGAATCGACCTTAGCGAGGAGCAAGTCCAAATTGCCAGGCAATCGGGAATAGTGGAGGTGGAAAAAGCCGACGCGATGATGTTTTTGGATGATAAGTCAGGCCAGTTCGACGCTGTGTTTTGTATGGATCTCGTGGAGCATTTGACCAAATCGGAACTTGTGGATTTCATGCTCATGATCCTGAAGGCCCTCAAGCCAAATGGGAGGCTATACCTTAGAACGCCCAATATGGATTCCCCTTGGCCTCATATTTATGCATCAGGCGATTACACCCATGAAACACTGCTCAACGCCACCTCTATTCGACAGTTGTTGGGTTCAATCGGATTCGTGAAGGTAGACGTTCATCCTTCCCTCATGCGAACCAGCCCATGGTGGAAGGAGGTTATTCGACGATGTGTTTACCATGTCCTATCGATCCGTTGGCGATTGGAGTTATTCGCAACTGCCCGTAGTAGTCGGGGAGTCGTGCGCACCCCTAATCTACTGGTCAGCGCCCGTAAGCCTGATTGAGTGCGATGCGCAAGAAATGAGGAAGGTCACCCGCTTCATTGTTTTCTTTTCCAAACACTACAACGTTCCGATTCTGAAGCATGAAGTTTGTGGTAATTTGTGAAAAGCCATGCATCAAGTATATTGCGGCAACCCAACTCAGTTGTTTCCTTCAAGGAACGATCATCCCAAACGATCAAGTAGTCGGGTTTTAAAGCAACAGAAAGTTGGGCCAATACAGCGCTGTCCGGACAGGGTGGCCAATGACTCCAAAAACGAGCATGGGTCATCCAAGGTTGGATCGATACACTTCGCCAGCCTAGTGGAAAGTAGTCGAGATAGGCTTCGTAGTTTTTCAGATGGATGATCCCCCGGCCAGAAACAGACATGCTCAGGTGCTCATGCATCCAGTTAGTGCTTAAATTGACCTGATGAACGATGCGATCAGTAGGGATTTGTGCCGTTGTGGCCCTCATTTCCGATAAATCGCGGCCCAGACTGCGTTCAACCCTCCAGTAATAGGCCACACGAAAAGGCAGCAGAATCACGAGGAGCACAAGGGAAAAACGTCGAATCGAACTTGGCGCGACTCCCAGTAGGAGTGCGCCGCCTGCCAGATAGTACAATTGACCGATGAGCGCGAGTCGACTGCTTAAATAGCCTGAATGACGACTTTCATCGGGCATAATTAAATAAATCAGCATGAAGATTCCAGCGCATAAAAGCAAATAGGCCCAAGCATCACCAAGTCGATGTTGAGATCCGTTCGACTTGCGCTGCACTTGAGCGTAAGCCAACAAAGCCATCGGGAAGACCAGTACACCCAACAGAAACAGTCCGGACATGGCCCGCCACTCCACAGGCGGGTTGAACGAGGTTAGTGCCTCCAGTCGGATCCACTGATAAATGAGGTCAAAACGACCGATGTACCTGGTAATACCCGTGCCGCTGCTGTGCCACAAATAATAAATGTTGATGAGTAATGAGGGAAATGAAGCAACCAAGAGACAAAGAATCCTTGTCAAAAACTGCCTTGGTTGACGGCCTTTCAGCCAAATCAGCATCATACCGAGTGAAATCCCTGCCGACGCAAACCCAACGAGGTGACTCATCCCAAGCAGGGTAAGGAGGCCGCCCAGACGCAGTAGTGACCAATTAATCGGCTGTTGAACCGAAATCCATCGCCATGCATAACCCAGGGTCCACCACAACAGACCAATAGCCATGGCGAAGTTATACTGACCCAGGAAAAAATGTTGATGAAATGCCCCGTATAAGCCCACCCACGAAGCCCAGGCGGCCAACTGATTCGTCGCCAACCCGCACCCCGCCGCCAACCCGCGCCCCGCCTCCAACCCGCGCCCCGCCTCCAACCCGCACCCCGTCGCCAACCCGCACCCCGCCTCCAACGGCAACTTGCATCTCTTTCCCGAAATCGTCAGCAGAAAAAATCTAAACCCAATGCCAAATACCAAAATATGCAAGGTCGCCCAAAGCTTATCGACCCAGCCTATGTCAAGCACCCGAGAAAGGGGCGCGGCAAATACATAAAAGAGAAGATTGGGCGAAGGGGGCCATCGGATCTGGTAGAAATAATCCAGCAGAGGGTGCTCCTTCCCCCACAACAACTCACCAAGAACCTCGGCATTGTATAGATGCGCTGGCCCGTCGAAGGTATACCATCCCTCCGTGGCCCAAACAGGCAACAAAAGCATGCCCAGCGCAGCATAAAAAAGACGATGCTCGTGTCGGTCGAGCCAATGAGCCCCATTCGATACCAAAGCAAAAAGTGAACTGAAATATGGGCCGTTTTTCACCATCATCCGCCAAAAATAGGCAGGAGCCTTCATTAGTCCGTATCTTTGCATTTTCCAAAAAAGCAATCAGGTCGACCAGAAGAATATGTCATACGGTATTTTCACACCCCCACAGGCGCGCAATGAAGTTGTACGCAGCTACACCCCCGGCAGCAGTGAGTCCAAAGCACTGCATCAGAAAATACAGGAAATGCGGTCGCAATCGATCGACATCCCCATGTTTATTGGCGGGAAGGAAGTGAGGACGGGGAAAACCCGACGCATCGCTCCACCACACGATCATGCCCATACATTGGGTCATTATCATGAAGGCGACGCCTCGCACGTGGCCATGGCCATAGATGCGGCATTGAAGGCAAAAAAAGATTGGGAACAACTGCCCTGGGAACAAAGGGCAGGCGTATTTCTGAGGATGGCTGAGCTGTTGGCGGGTCCGTACCGCGACACACTGAACGCCTCCACGATGCTTGGTCAAAGCAAAAACCCCTTTCAAGCAGAAATCGATGCCGCTTGCGAATTGATCGACTTTTTCCGTTTCAATGTGCAATACATGACCGAAATCTACCGGCAGCAACCCGAAAGCCTCCCCGGCACTTGGAATCGGCTCGAATACCGCGCATTGGAAGGCTTTGTATTCGCGCTAACCCCCTTCAATTTCACTTCCATTGCAGGTAATTTACCTACAGCCCCTGCACTGATGGGCAACACTGTGGTGTGGAAGCCATCCAACACACAGATCTACTCGGCCTATTTCTTAATGCAGCTCTTCCGTGAGGCTGGTTTGCCCGACGGAGTCATCAACCTGGTATATGTTAGTGGTCCCGTTGCTGGCGACGTGATATTCAGTCACCCCGACTTCGCAGGTATTCATTTCACCGGTTCCACAGGCGTCTTCCAGGACATCTGGAAGTCAATCGGAAACAACATACATCGATACAGGAGTTACCCCCGAATTGTAGGGGAAACAGGGGGTAAAGATTTTGTACTTGCCCATCATTCGGCGCGGGTTGATGTACTGGCAACCGCCTTGTCGCGGGGGGCCTTCGAATATCAGGGACAAAAATGCTCAGCGGCATCGAGGGCCTATATCCCGGAGAGCCTATGGCCAGCGGTCAAGGAGCGCGTTCTGGCAGATTTAGCTGATATGAAAATGGGTGGGGTTGAAGAGTTCACCAACTTCATCAACGCAGTGATCGATGAGAAGTCATTCGATAAACTCGCAGCGCAAATTGAACAGGCGCGACGCGACGGACAAGAGATTGTAGCGGGGGGTAGCTATGATAAATCAAAGGGCTACTTCATAGAACCAACCATCATTAGGGCCAGCGACCCCAAGTATGTGACCCTATGTGAGGAGCTGTTTGGGCCCATCCTCACGGTGTATGTGTACCCCGATGCCGAATACGAGGAAATTCTGGCGTTGTGTGACCAAACTTCGCCCTATGCCCTCACAGGCGCGGTCATTGCCCAGGATCGGTATGCACTCGACTTGGCCACCGAGCGTCTTCGTCATTCAGCGGGGAACTTCTACATCAACGACAAGCCCACCGGTGCTGTAGTCGGACAACAACCATTCGGTGGCGCTCGTGGATCGGGTACCAACGACAAGGCCGGCTCCTCTCTTAATCTTTTGCGTTGGGTCTCGGCCCGAACCATCAAGGAAAACCTGGTGCCACCCATAACCTACCGCTACCCATTTCAGGGATAATATTGGTTTTGGTACGGGTTTTGCAGACCACTCCAGGCGTGCGGGCCAATGATGGGGTGCGTACGATTCAAATTCACCATTGAATTCGGTCTATATTAGCGCTATGCAAATTATTCGCAGCAACCATCTGTTTAGAGCGGTTAAAATTTCTGTTCAGTTGTTCTTGACATTGTTGTTGCTCATGTCTGTGGGGCTAAGGGCCCAACAACGGGATTCAATCCAAATGCCGCGACCAGCCTACGATTGGTATGACCCCTACAAAAAGGTCAATGTTTATTATCGGGTGACGCTTCTGGACGGTCAATTTCGCTATGGATACCTCATCAGAGAGAATGAATGGGAAGTGGTTCTGCGCACAAAACGCTTAGGAGATGTTTCAATCCCCAAGCAAACGGTAGAATCGATCATGCCCTACCGAGATCCAAAAACCACAGACCGGCGCGACCCCATTTTTGCGAATCGTTATTTCCTGATGAGCAGTGCCGAGCCCATTGATCCAGGCGATCACTACGTACTGATGAACCTGTGGGGACCTGAGTTACAAATGGGTGTGGCAACTGGATTCACTGCCAGTGTTCAGACCACATGGATAGCCAACCCGGTATTGGTGGGCCTCCGCTATGGACACGAGATCAAGCCTTATTTACATGTAGGGGCGGGGCTACTTTATGGTGGGGATTTGTTTCAACGGGGTAATGGAAATTTCTTTTTGCCGACGGCAACCGCCACCTTGGGTGATCGGCGCTACAACCTTTCGTTGGGCTTGGGTCAACTCCATGCATCCGAACAGCCCCAACTCAGAGGAACATTTTTATCGACCGGCGGGTTTGTTGCCGTGAGTGACCGACTGGCTGTGTTGTTTGAAGCCGGGCGCTTGTCGGGGGGTGGCGCTGCTCTGCTCATGCCGGGTGTGCGCTGGCAGCGGCGCAGGGGTGGTTACATACAATTGGCTGCAGTCGGACTCACTTATCCCGACCCGCGGGCACCAGAACCCCCTATAGCGGGTACGGCTGCGCCCGCCAATAAATTGATCCGTTTTCCGTTTGTTTCTTGGATCCGTCGATTCTAGTGGACCGAATTTTTCTTATTTTGGCACCCTATTCAACTTTTACCCCCCATTCATCACTTGCCCCGTAAATCGTTAACACAGTCTTTTTCCTGCTGCCCAATATTGTCAAAACCGAAAACAATTTAACCTAAAACAATTTAAAAAAATGAAAAGCACCGTCATTGCCGCCGTATTGCTCATATCGCTCACGGCCTTAACGCCGAATTTCTCATGTGCCCAGATGCAGCCCGATCGCGGCTTCAAAATCGGAGCCAAGGCACCTGAAATCACCATGAACAACACAGAGGGTAAACCCATGTCGCTGAGTTCACTCCGCGGAAAAATGGTACTCATCGATTTTTGGGCCTCTTGGTGCGGCCCATGCCGTATGGAAAACCCCAATGTTGTGGCTGCCTATAACCAGTTTAAATCAACCAAATTCAAAAATGGAAATGGTTTTACGGTCTTTAGTGTATCGCTCGACAACAACAAAGAAAAGTGGGTCCAGGGAATCGAGAAAGATGGCTTGGTTTGGCCGTACCACGTGGGTGATTTACAAGGCTGGCGCAATGCAGCCGCCATGGAATACCAGGTTTATGGCATACCGATGAGCTACCTGATCGATGGCGAGGGGACCATTGTGGGCAAGAACCTGCGTGGGGCCGCTCTGGAGGCCAAGCTGAAGGAGTTTCAGGCCAATTAACAGCGGCTCAATTCCACCTACGATTGTGCGCCCATTCGATTGAGCACTTCATCGCAGGCAATTTTTCTCAAGCAATAAAACCCTAATCCATTGTGGGTGATCAAAAGCTTTTCTTATTAGACGGAATGGCCCTGATTTTCAGGGCCTTTTTCGCTTTTGCCAACAACCCCAGGCGCACATCCCAAGGCTTGAATACCTCCGCCGCCTTCGGATTCACCATGGCATTGATCGATCTTATTGAGCGCGATAAACCTACCCATTTGGCGGTGGCCTTCGATACATCGGAGCCCACTCACCGGCATATTCGGTATCCCGATTACAAAGGACATCGAGATGAAATGCCGGAGGATTTGGCGTCCAACCTGCCGCTGATTGAGCAAATTCTGTCGGTCATGAATATACCATTGCTAAAAATGCCTGGTTATGAAGCCGACGACATCATTGGTACGTTGGCCGGTCAGGCGGAGCGGGAAGGCCTCCGGGTGTATATGGTAACGTCCGATAAGGATTTTGCACAACTGGTGACGGACCGTATTTTTCTGTACAAACCAGCGCGCATGGGCAATGGAATTGAGGTGATGGGGATACCTGAGGTTTGTGACCGGTGGGAGATAAAGCGGCCAGAGCAAATCATCGATATTTTGGGCCTGTGGGGCGACTCAGTCGACAATATTCCAGGGGTTCCAGGGGTCGGTGAAAAGACGGCCAAGGCTTTGATTGGACAATATGGGAGCGTAGAGGAGGTCATTGCTCATGCCCACGAGTTGAAAGGAAAATTGCAGGATCGGATGCGGGAATATGGTCAACAAGCCCTTTTGAGCAAGGAGCTGGCCACTATAGACCGTGATGTGCCGGTTGCCGTAGGCATCGATTCGCTCAGAAGAGCCGCCCCCCAATGGTCGGCTATTGAGGAGGTATTTCATGAATTAGAGTTTAAGACACTCTGGAAACGGGTCCAGAATTTATTTGATGGAGGAGTTCAACGGCCAACCTCCAGTGCTACTTTATCCGAAACAGACAATAGAACAATTTCCAAGGGCTATCAAATGGAGTTGTTTGACAGCGGAGGGGATGCGGTTACGGATCATTCGCAGCAAAATATCGCACATGGGGGCATCCATCAGCAGGCGCCTCATCCTTCGGGCTTAACGTCTAAGCCATACCGTACCATGGCTGATGTGCAGTCACATTATCAGCTGGTGAATGATGTGTCCGCCAGACGGTTGCTGGTGGAACGGCTTCTTCAGGAGCCGCTTGTCGCCTTCGATACTGAATCCACCGGTCTCGATCCCCTTACCGCGGATTTGGTGGGGATGTCGTTTAGCTTTGCTGCGGGCACAGGATTTTATGTGGATTGCGGCTCAGATCCATCCCAAATTGAAGCGGTGGTCGACCAATTCCGTCCGGTTTTTGCGCGCAAGGACCTACTGATCGTCGGCCAAAACCTGAAGTTTGACCTGCACATCATGCGGCGCTATGGGGTTGAGTTCAGTGGGACCCTTTGGGATACCATGTTGGCCCATTACCTCATGGACCCTGAGTCGCGCCACAATATGGAGCACATGAGTGAGGTGTATTTGCATTATCGGCCACAGCCCATTTCAGAGCTCATCGGAAAAAAGGGGACTGGGCAGCGCAGTATGCGCGATGTGGATCCCGAGATGGTGGCACAATATGCCTCAGAGGATGCAGACGTTACGCTCCAGCTGCAGCAGAAGTTTATGCCGATGCTGCGGGAAAAGGGGGTCGAGAAATTATTCACAGATCTGGAGATGCCGCTGCTTCCTGTTTTGGCCGACATGGAATGGGAGGGTGTACGTGTGGATCCTGTCGTACTCCGTGAATTATCGACTGATCTTGCCCAACAAATGATGGAGAAAGAACAGGAGGTGTTCGATTTTGCAGGTGTGACATTCAATCTGTCGTCGCCGCGACAATTGGGGGACGTGCTTTTTGGAAACCTCCGACTCGACCCCAAAGCCAAGAAAACACCGAGTGGACAATACAAAACCGATGAAGAGGTGCTGCTCGGACTTGCAGCCCGGCACCCAGTGGTGCGCGCGGTGCTCGATTTTCGGCAGGCCCAGAAATTGCGGTCGACCTACACCGAAGCCCTGGCCAACCTGATTCATCCACAAACCGGAAGGGTACACACTTCATATAACCAAGCGGTTGCAGCCACAGGGCGCCTCAGCAGCAATCAACCCAATCTGCAGAACATTCCGATACGGACTGAAAAGGGACGAGAAATTCGCAAGGCTTTTGTGGCTCGCGACGCCGACCACTGTCTGCTGTCGGCCGACTACAGCCAAATCGAGCTGCGGATTATGGCGTCTGTGAGCGGTGATCCCCATATGATGCAGGCCTTTGCCAATGGCCTCGACATCCACGCGGCCACAGCTGCTCGCGTCTATGGCATCGAACCCGCCGAGGTCGATGAACACCTCCGCCGGAAAGCGAAAACAGTTAATTTCGGCATCATTTATGGCATTTCAGCATTTGGGTTGAGTCAGCGCTTAGGCATACCCAGGCACGAAGCCGCCAATCTCATCAACCAGTACTTCGCGGCCTACCCCGGTATCAAAGACTATATGCACGAAACTATAGCCTCAGCCCGAAGCCGTGGCTATGTGGAGACCCTCATGGGCCGCAGGCGCTACATTCGCGATATTCAGTCGGCCAATGCCAATTTAAGGGGATTCGCCGAACGAAACGCCATCAATGCACCCATACAAGGGTCGGCTGCGGATATGATTAAGATGGCGATGATTCGCATCCACCGTGAAATGCGACGTGCCCAATTTCGATCACGCATGATCCTTCAGGTACATGATGAGTTGGTGTTCGATGTATATAGGCCCGAACTTGAGGACGTTCGTTCATTGGTTTGCAAGGAGATGGTGGAGGCCTTGCCCCTGAAAGTTCCTGTCGTCGTCGATGCTGGAGTCGGTGATCATTGGCTAGAAGCCCATTGAACAGCCTGCTTGCCAGTTGAACAACCTGTTTGCCAGTTGAACAACCTGCTTGCCAGTTAAACAACCTGTTTGCCATCTGGAACACCAAGTAGGCATTGGAAAAACCATTGAGCCTTCAACGGAATTATACGGCATTTACCCAACGGTTGCTGCGCATACTTCGGTATTGAAGCGCCTCTGCTATATCGATGGCTGTAATTTGAGGGCGACCGTCGAGATCAGCTATAGTTCGGGCGACTTTAAGCACCCGTTGGTGGGCCCGGGCGCTGAGCTGCAGGGGTTCCGATGCCTTCCGCAACAAGGCAAGGGCATTAGGATCGGGCCTACAAAAGCGCTCCATATCGGCCGTTAGAAGATGGGCGTTGGGCACAACCCCACGTGGTGCATGCCGTTCCACTTGCCTTTGCCACGCCGCCATCACCCGTTTTCGCACTATGTCTGTCGATTCCAGGGGTCGCACGTCCACAAGCTCGTCGAAATGTGGGGCCGCTACTTCGAGATGGAGATCCATTCGGTCGAGCAATGGACCACTGATTTTTGATAAATACCGCTGAATGGACATGGGGCTACAGGTACAGGCACGGCTGGGATGGGTGAAGTACCCGCAGGGGCAAGGATTCATGGCGGCAATCAACAAAAAGCGGGCAGGGTAGGTGATCGAATGTCGGGCCCGACTCAAGTGGATGACGCCATCCTCCATGGGTTGCCGCAGCATTTCCAAGGCTGTTCGACTAAATTCAGGTAACTCATCGAGGAAAAGTACACCGTTATGGGCCAGGCTCACTTCACCGGGTAGGGGTGGACTCGCCCCACCGACCAGGGCAATGCCTGAACCGCTGTGATGCGGACTCCTGAATGGCCGGCTTCCGTTCAATGCGTGCTGACCACTGGCAGCATCACGCGCCGAGGCGATTTGCAGACAAGTTCGGGCCTGATCGGGTGTTAACCGGGGCATGATGCCTGTAATACGCTGCGCGAGCATGGTTTTGCCCGTGCCAGGTGGACCCACAAGTAGGGCATTGTGGCATCCGGCAGCTGCGATCTCCAGCGCCCGCTTCACCCCGTCATGCCCTTTTATATCCGACCAATCACCTGCAAAGTCAGTGGTTAAGCCTGCATCAGCCTCAAAGGGAATAGGTTCAGCTGCTTGAATAGACCCTGGATTTTGAAAAAATTTGATCAACTCCCGCAGATGGCTGAGGCCATAAACAGCAATGTGCTCAGCAAGCGCCGCTTCACGGGCGTTCTCCAAGGGTAGAATTATCCCCTTAAAACCCTGAGCTGAGGCTGAAAGG
>CAIVQI010000118.1 GCA_903908015.1 uncultured Bacteroidota bacterium | reverse complement strand
GCCCGAGCTCGATAAAAAGCCCGTGCTCACTGTCGGACTAACGGATAGCATCATCAATTTTCTGATGAAACAAAAGGTCCGGAAATTAAAGAAAGGGCTTTTTAATGATTATACAAACAGCACCCGGGAATGTCAGTCCATCCAAGAGCGCTTGTTGCTCGATATTGTGCGCCGAAACGAACATACCGATTTCGGTAAGAAGCATCAATTCCATCGCATTCAATCCTATCAAGACTACTGCCAGTATGTGCCCATTTCCAACTATGAATATTTCAGGCCCTACATTACAGCACAAGCTAAAAATCCAGCGCACAAAGCCCTGATGAGTGATGAGATCATCATGTTTAATCAAACCAGCGGCAGTACGTCAGAGCCCAAGCTCATTCCGTTATCGGAGCGGATTTTACAAGATTTACAATACAGCCAGCAAATTTCATTTTGTCGCCAGTACGAATTGAATCCAGCAGGTTACAGAGGCAAAATCCTCGGTATAGTGAGTCCGGCCATCGAAAGCATGAGCGAATACGGTATACCCATTGGAGCTGCTTCGGGCCACTTTTACAAAAACATGCCCAGTTTGGTAAAACGCAAATATGTAATTCCCCATTCGGTTTTCGAAATCCAAGATTATCAGGCTAAATATTACGTAATACTCCTTTTGGCATTGCAGCATCACGATATTACCTACGTAGGTACAGCCAATCCTACTACGCTGCTCAAGATTTTTGAGACGTTGAAAGAGCATAAAGCGCAACTGTTACGAGATTTGGAAGCGAGATCGGTGCATGTTGCTGAAGCTTTAAATGATAAAATACACCGGGACGTGCTGCGACACCTTCGACCGAAGCCCTCCCGCATAGCTGCTTTGAAGGCTATTTTACACAAAGAGCAAGGCTTTACTTTCGCCGACATCTGGCCATCCATAAGCTTGCTTACCACTTGGACTGGAGGCAGTTGTGGCGTAGCCTTGAATGCCGTACTTCGACTGATGCCGACCGATACCTTTGTGATGGATCCGGGTTATCTAGCTAGCGAATTGCGTGGCAGCATCACGATGGACCCAGTAACTCAAGGAGGTTTACTTACCTTCCAGTCAAATTTCTTTGAGTTTGTGGCCCGCCAAAATTGGGAGCGTGGTGAAGCGCATTTTGTGGGTCTTCATGAACTCCGTGAGGGCACAGAATATTACCTTTTCGTTACCACCCAAGGAGGATTGTACCGCTACAACATGAACGATATTGTGCTGGTTAAAGGCTATTTCAATGGCTGCCCATTGGTTTCATTTATGCAAAAAGGAAATGGGGTGTGCAATCTCACAGGTGAAAAATTATACGAAATGCAAGTGCTTTCAGCCCTCGACCAACTTATGCTGTCACTGACCTATGTGCAAGTCCTGGCCGACGAGGAGTCTTGCATCTATCGAGCTTATATGGAATGGTCGGGCGAAGAACAACACACGGTTAGCGAACTATCGGTGCGACTTGATGCCCTGATTAGTGCTCAAAATGTGGAATATGCCGAAAAACGCAAAAGCGGGCGCTTGAAGTGCATCGAGGTTCACTTTTTACAAAAAGGCACTTTTGATGCTTATAAAAAGCAGTCAGTAGCCCGTGGGCAAAACGAATCCCAATTCAAAACTATGCTGTTGCAATACCAACAGAAGTTTCCATTCGATTTTGAACCTTACTTATTACCATGAGGCAAAGCCTGACCTTTGCGAAATTGGAGATCCCTTTTAAGGTGTCATTTAATCACCATTCGGCCAAGCGTGCCGCCACCCAGGCAGTTATCGTTTGTGCCGAAAGAGGAGGGCACAAGGGATTTGGCGAAGGTTGTCCTCGCGAATACGTCACAAAAGAATCGATGCAATCAGCCGAGATTTTTTTCAGAAAGCTGCAGCATGAACTGCAAACAGAACTCGATGATTTGCCCAGTTTATATGCCTTTCGCCAAAAGCATGCGGGACTTATTCGTACTAATCATGCAGCCTGGTGTGCCATTGAAATGGCCTTGCTCGATTTGTGGGCTCAGTTGGCTGGAAAGTCGATAGAGGCCTTTTTAGGTTTACCTGCTTTGACAACAAGCTTCCACTACACAGGGGTGATCGGTCAAGGCAATGCTGCTTATTTTGAACCCATTGCCAGCAGGCACCTCGACCTTGGCTTTACCGAATTCAAGCTTAAGATCAGTGGAGACCCAGCAATTGACTTCCCAAAATTGCAGTATTTGATGCAGCAGCAAGAAGGGTTGCGCATTCGATTGGATGCCAATAATTTATGGAAATCCCCGAAAGAGGTGGTAGCTTATTGTGCTCTTTTGCCGATGGAGGTACAGGGCTTGGAAGAACCTTTGCAAAGCAAGAGAATTGAGGATTTGTCACTAGTTCATCAGAAAACAGGTATCCCTGTTGTACTGGATGAATCCTTTTGCGCATTCGATCAACTCGCTGGAATCGCTGAACATGGCAATTCATTTATCATTAATTTGCGTGTATCGAAAGTTGGAGGACTTCTGAATGGATTGGAGGTAGTGAAAAAAGCGAAAAGTCTTGGCATACGCGTAATTGTTGGTGCCCAGGTTGGCGAAACCAGTTTACTAACCCGCGCTGCTCTTCCCTTAGCCCAAGCGCTTGAAGGCCAACTTGTGGCCATGGAAGGAGGATATGGCACCTTACTCCTTGAAAGCGATTTAGTTGAAAAACCGCTGATGTTCGGTCTAAACGGACTGTTGCATCCACATGAGGCGCTTCAAACTGACGCTTTTGGTTGGCAACTACCGCTTTCAGAAGAGCTATTGGAACGCTATGTTCGTCATGTGCCTTGATGGCAAAGGGTAATTAGCCCCTATTCCCGCTACCAGCAGTGTTTGAGGCCTTTTGGTTCGATTGTTCCAACCGAGAAATAAAAATAGGTCGCAAAGGAATTTTTGATGGTTTTGAAGCTATTTAAGAAAGGGCTTTTTGACCCATTTAATACTCAGTTCATCTTTTTCCCCTTGAATAACTCCAATAATGTTTCGAGGACGTTTGTACGAAACATACCGTTGATTTTCTATCGTATATTCATTAAATACGTCCCGATACATTCGATTTAAACCGCCTTCTTTGAATAAAATCACTTTTTGGTTAAACAAGTTAAGCCAAATAACTTGATAACGGTTTGATAACCTGTTATAAAGTGATAATTTTAACACTCCACTATCACGTCTCGTAGCTGCAATTTTAAACCCAGGATCGGCATGAAAATCCAATATCATTTTACCGGTATTATAATTCCAAATCTGTAAAGTATTATTGGGAATTTCTTTTGAAAAAACATAGAGGTAATCCTCGTTTTCCTCGTTATAAATTTCCAAGGTGTAAGGAAAATCAATTTTAAAGGAAGCTTCATTTCCTTGGGCATTTATAATGACTTGCGTTGGCGAATCATATCCATTTCTAGCAATAAAATAAGGAATAAATCCTCCTTTAGTCGATAAAAACTCGAATCCCCTTCGATTATATGCATTCGAATATACATCTATCGGAACCTTATACTTGAAAGGCACAATTTCCATTCCTGATTCGAAAGCTAGGGCACCATATAATGAATCTTTCCTAGCGACTATTATGCGATTTCGGCGTTTGTATTCATGACCCGTATATACGTTCTCTTCAACAAAGCGCAAAAAACGATACTGAGGTTCAATTATTTCAAATTCATCCGCCTTGGTTAATTCATCATGAAATCCATAGGTTTTCGGATGCGCAATATATCCCCACAAATCCCCCGTTCGTAACATGATACAGTCTATGTGATTTGGATTATATTGCTTCGGAAATGGATAATACTTATCATCGGTCTCCTCCGTGAAGCGTACTTCGTTGTATACCCCATTTAAAAAAGTGTGTTCATACGCATTAAATATACGTATCGAATCATTTCGCTGGCAGGCAAATAAAGGGGAGTTGCTAATAAAATTGGTAGAATTGGTAATGTGTTTATCAAACGGTATGGAATAGATCGTATCATATGCCCGTGGTAAAATCTGTTCGCCCGTTTGCTCATTAATCAAGCCAAAGAATCCATCTTTCATAATGATGAGCTGAGCTGAAAAATGTACATACTGTAGGGAACATAAAAATATACATATAAGTAAAATCAACCTCATTCTTTCTTCATTTTTACAAAGATAACACAGATGGTTGTATTGGTCATCTCTTCCCTTATTCGTACCTTTAAACCATGAATACTCCCCTTGCAGAACGCATGCGCCCGCTTCGCTTAGACGATTACTTGGGACAAACGCATTTGCTTGGACCCGATGCCCCTTTGCGCAAATCCATTGAGGCGGGCGTGCTTCCCTCCATGATTTTTTGGGGGCCTCCCGGCGTTGGTAAAACAACCCTCGCCAACCTTGTTGCTAGCCATCTCAAACGACCTTTCTACAAGCTTTCCGCCATTTCCTCCGGGGTGAAGGACGTTCGAGAAGTAATCCAACAAGCCGAAAAAGGAGGCATGTTTCAGCAGGGCGGTTCGGTGCTGTTTATCGATGAAATTCACCGCTTCTCCAAGGCCCAGCAAGATTCTTTATTGGGAGCGGTCGAAAAAGGAACTATCACGCTGATGGGAGCAACGACCGAAAATCCCTCGTTTGAAGTCATTGCGGCCCTGCTATCGCGCTGTCAAGTTTATACCCTCAAAGCCCATGGAAAGGAAGATCTGGAAAAACTCCTTCAACGCGCTCTTCAGCAAGACCCTTGGTTGAAAACGCGCAACATCTCATTACAAGAAACCGAGGCCTTGCTGGCCATATCCGGTGGAGATGCCCGAAAACTGCTCAACGTTTTCGAATTATTGGTAGGCAGCGCCCCCGCCGAAATCCCCTTAACGATCACCAACGACTACGTCTTATCCAATGCCCAACAAAGCCTTGCTCGGTACGACAAAGACGGCGAACAACACTATGATATCATTTCTGCTTTCATTAAATCCGTTCGCGGTAGCGACCCCAATGCAGCGGTATATTGGTTGGCTCGCATGATTGCTGGTGGAGAAGACCCCAAGTTCATTGCCCGAAGGTTGTTGATTATCGCCTCTGAAGACATTGGGCTTGCCAATCCCAACGCCTTGTTGATTGCCAACGCCACCTTCGATGCGGTTTCGAAAATTGGTTGGCCGGAATCCAGGATTATTTTGTCGCAATGCACCCTCTATTTGGCCTCCTCGCCCAAAGGTAATGC
>CAIVQI010000117.1 GCA_903908015.1 uncultured Bacteroidota bacterium | reverse complement strand
GAGCAACATCCTGTGGCGCAGTTGTTCCTCCTAATCGGGCTCTGTGTGGGCTTGGCTTTAACGGGCACGGTCTTTCTATTTTACTTGGCGCCGGCCTTAACGGGATTTTCTCTGGATGCCATGGGCCTTGATACCCCGACACCAGAACGTCTTTTGCCCCTGTATTGGTTGTCGCAGGGGGTGATGCAGATGTGCATGTTTGTTTTACCGGCCCTGATCTTCTTGTACTACTTCGACTACAACGATGTAGGGAACCCCCTGATCAAGCTGCGGACTGTACCGACGGCAGTTTATGGCCTTACCCCCCTGTTGGCAGCCGGCCTCCTGCCCTTGGCCTACAGCCTGCATGAGTGGAACCAATCGTTGCACCTTCCCCCTGCGTTTGCGGAATTGGAGGAGTCCTGGCGGGCCTCGGAGCGACAAACAGAACAAATCATCAAGGCGTTTTTATCGGCCCCTGGTGTTCAGGCCCTGCTGCTAAACCTTGTTGTTTTGGTGTTTTTGCCTGCCTTGGGCGAAGAGTTGATTTTTCGCGGCATTGTTCAGCGCATTTTCATGCGTTGGGTGGCATCACCGCATGTCGCCATTTGGATCTGTGGGGCCTTGTTCAGCGCCATCCATATGCAGTGGCTGGGTTTTTTTCCACGCTGGCTTTTGGGTGTTGAACTGGGCTACTTGGCTTGGTACACGGGGAGTTTGTGGCCAGCAGTTTTGTCGCACGCCACCCACAACGCCCTGTCGGTTTGGATGGCTCAGGCGACAGGATTCTCTGATCAGTCGAATGTTGGTTCTGAGGTGATGGGCGTTCCGTTCGCGTGGGTGGCGGGAGGAGTGTCCTTAGCCGGTGTGTCTGCATGGTTGATTTATAAACGACAACGGGACAAACCATCCTCATAAAATTTAAAATTATAACATTTATTATGCCCAATTGGCAATCAGTTTATGAAGGCCCATCGGAATGGCAAGCCGAATTGGTGAAGGCCGTATTGGAGGAGCACGACATAGACGCCGTGGTATTGAACCTACGCGATCGGTCTTATGGCAATTTTGGTCGGGTTCGGGTGATGGTCGAGGAAGGCAACTATGAGCAGGCCATGATGTATCTTCGCCTCAGTCCACCCAACCCCTGATGAAACTGAGTGAACGCGCACTGCAGCAACGAATTCTGACCGGAAGCGTATTGGTGACCGCGATATTGGCGTCGCTTTGGTGGGGTTTTCCCGCCTTTGCCCTTCTATTTGGAATATTGGCGCAAGTGGGCCTTTTTGAGTTCTACCGAATGGCCGTGCCCCGTGAGCGCCGGCGAGAATACATCGCCTCTATGTTGGCAGGGGGTATATTATATACGGGCATGGCGCTGAGCGCTTCTGGGATGCTGGACCACGGATGGATGGTACTCATGATTCCATTCTGTGCGTTTTTTCTTCTGATCGAACTCTACCTCAACCGCGATCAGCCATTTGCTCATGTCGGCCTCACCTTTCTTGGGCTTATTTACATCGTTCTGCCCTTTGGCTTATTGTCCTATCTATTGTTTTTACCCGATGAGCAGTATAACCCCCAGTTGGTATTGGGCATTTTCGTGTTTTTATGGACCAGCGATTCGGCTGCTTATGTGGTTGGCCGAAGTATGGGTCGAACCAAGTTGTTTGAGCGTAT
>CAIVQI010000116.1 GCA_903908015.1 uncultured Bacteroidota bacterium | reverse complement strand
TGTGCGCCATGCCCGAGTAACAGAATAGAAATGCGCGCATCTACGACCTCAACAAAGAACTCACGTACATCATTTTCGGGTAAGTCGTCGCCTCCTTGGGCTACCGCTCTGATGCGGTAACGATGCATCCCAGCCCGATCCGAGGGCGCCGTAAACAGGAGATTTTCAAAAAAGCGACCGGAACCAATGCGCAGAGATTTTTTATCGATGATTACGGCCCTTCCTCCCTCTATTTTTTCCAGAAATACTTCAGCTTCAACCCCCGGCAGCAAAGTGGCTTGAAGGTCCACTGATACAGGAAATTCAGTGCCAACAAATGAAGTACGGTTCACCCGCAGATCCACCACGCTGAGGTCACGAGGTTGACGGGTATCACCGAGCCCGTAACAATAAATAGGTACATTCAGGCGGGAAGATTGTGCCACGGGTTCGGAACCTTGGTTGTAGATCCCATCACTCGCCAAGAGAACCGCCGCCAGACGCTGACCGGCATAGCGATCCTCAATGCGTTGAAACAAGCGGGAGAAATCGGTGGCCCGTTGGTCAAAGCGCCAGAGAATGCTGTCGGCAGGTTCATCACCAAAGCCAATGTACCTCAAATCAAAATCACCCGCCAACTGATTTTTGGCCTCTTCTGACCAGTTTTGTAAGCGTAATGCCTGTTGCACACTATCAGTATGATACAGCATAGACCGACTTTCATCAATGGCCACAACCAATATGGGCCGATCGACCCTTTTGCGTTGGGTTTTCAAAAAAGGGTTCATCAACAAAAGGATGACGAGGGTAACCACAACGCCTCTGAAGAGAACCAAAGGATATTGAAACCAAGCCCTGCTGAGTTTATTTCGGGTATTTCTGTAGAAGTACCATGCAAAAAGAGCTCCCCCGAGGGGCGCCAGCAACAGCCATAATGGCGAGTAATTGGTTAGAAATTCAGGCATTTTGTAGCATCACAGGCATTTTGTAGGAACAATTGACACCTCACCCATGTGTTTGTAGTCCCCCGCAAACATTAATGACCTGTCCTGTAATGTAGGCGCTGTCGTCAGAGGCCAAAAAAACACAAAGAGCCGCCACATCGGCCACACTACCTGGTCGCCCCAAAGGAATTGACTTTTTCCACAAGTCGATGGTGGCCTCGTCAAGGGCCGCTGTCATCTCAGTTTCAATGAAGCCAGGTGCCACCGCATTGCAACGGATATTTCTTGCGCCCAGCTCCTTGGCAATGCTCTGCGTAAATCCGATAACACCCGCTTTTGAGGCAGCGTAATTGGCTTGTCCGGCATTACCATTGCGTCCAACAACCGATGTCATATTGATCAAAGATCCGCGCCTTTGCTTCATCATATGCTTGGAGGCAAAACGCGTCATGTTATACACGGATTTTAAGTTGGTGTGGATGACCTCATCCCAATGGGCCTCACTCATGCGCAACAACAATCCATCCCGTGTAATGCCTGCGTTGTTCACCAAAACATGGAGGTCTCCAAAATCGCTGATTACAGCATTTACCAATGCTTCTGCCGCTGCATGTTCGCCCGCATCCGAGCAATAACCCCTGCACAGGACCCCCATTGAGCGCAATTCCTCCTCCAGCGCCTGTGCCTTTTCAGCAGATTGCATATAGGTGAATGCTACATGCGCTCCTTCTTGAGCAAATTTGAGCGCAATTCCTTTGCCAATTCCTCGCGTGGCACCTGTTATTAAGGCCACTTGACCTTCTAGTTTGGGTTTATTCATAATCAATTCATTGTTTTCAATTGAATGAGCCTTGCTTAAATTCAGTCCATGCGCACAGCCTCCAAAACCTAATTTGCTCATCAAGGCACAAACAAGGGAAGATGGTTCATTTTATTGTGTACTTCCTTTCCGATTTTGGCCAGGTGGGCATCGTTTTCTGGGTCTTTCAATGCTGCGTCGATCCATTCCACAATTTGAGCCATATCCGTCGTGCCCAATCCACGTGTGGTGATCGCTGGTGTGCCCACCCGTATACCACTGGTGATCATGGGAGACTGACTATCGAAGGGAACCATGTTTTTATTGAGGGTTATCTCTGCTTTCACTAAAGCCTTTTCAGCAAGTTTACCCGTAACGCCTTTGTTGCGCAGATCAATCAACATCAAATGGTTGTCGGTGCCTCCAGAAACGATATTGTAGCCCAAATTCACAAAAGCACTTGCCATGGCCTGGGCATTTTCACGGACTTTTTGTGTGTAATCCTTAAATGAAGGTTGAAGGGCCTCGCCAAAGGCCACCGCTTTGGCCGCGATGATGTGCTCAAGTGGCCCGCCTTGGGTGCCAGGGAAAACGCCCAGATCGAGTAGGGCCGACAAAGGGCGGACATCGCCCTTGGGACCAGTGATACCCATTGGGTTGGGCAGATCAGATCCCATCATAATGATGCCACCCCTCGGCCCTCTGAGGGTTTTGTGGGTCGTACTACTCACAATATGGCAATAAGGTAGGGGGTTATTGAGCAGACCTGTGGCAATCAGACCAGAGGGATGAGAGATGTCTGCCAATAATAGTGCGCCAACCTCATCTGCAATCGAACGAAGTCGCGGGTAGTCCCAATCGCGACTGTAAGCAGAGGCGCCACATATGATCAATTTGGGATTGGTCGAGCGTGCCTGTTCAGCCACCCGGTCATAGTTGATAAGGCCTGTTTCCTGATCAACGCCATAAAAATGAGGACGATACAATTTGCCGCTGAAGTTGACCGCAGAGCCATGGGTTAGGTGTCCGCCATGACTCAAATCAAAGCCAAGAATGGCATCTCCGGGTTTCAAAACAGCCAACATAATGGCCGCATTGGCTTGTGCTCCCGAGTGGGGTTGAACATTCGCCCATGCTGCGCCAAATAATTGACACAAACGATTGATGGCCAAACGTTCCACCTCATCCACCACCTCGCATCCACCGTAATAGCGGCGACCCGGTAGGCCCTCAGCATACTTATGGGTGAGCACAGATCCTGCGGCCTCCCGAACCTGTTCACTTACAAAATTCTCTGAGGCGATCAGTTCAATCCCGCGTTTTTGCCGGTCATGTTCCTGTTCAATCAGGTTGAAAATAGATGTATCGCGCATAGGGCAAAAATAGAGTTTAGGCGCTTATGGATGCGCGTTATGGGATAGAGATAGGGCTTGTTCCCAGGCCCATGCCGTGCGGAGCATGTCCTGGAGCGAATACTGTGTGGTCCAGCCCAACTGTTCCCGGGCTTTGCTGTTGTCTGCATAAACTGCCACCACATCCCCTGTTCTTCGTTCGCCAAAGGTATAGGCCAATGGTGTGCCAGTGACTTCTTCGAATGCCTGAACCATTTCCAGTACGGTTTGTCCGACCCCACTGCCTAAATTGAAGACATCAAATGATGGGGCATGCGCATTGTTCTCCAAATGCTTCAAAGCAGCGACATGTGCTTGAGCGACATCGCTTACATGCAAATAGTCACGCACACAGGTGCCGTCGCGAGTGGGGTAGTCGTTGCCATAAATGGTGAGTCGCTCACGTAGGCCCGCCGCTGTTTGGGTAATGTACGGTAAGAGATTTTCTGGAACACCGCGACTAAACTCGCCGATCAAGGCCGATGGGTGTGCCCCCACCGGATTGAAATACCGGAGTGCTACCACGCGGGTGGCACAAACCTTAACCCAGTCGCGCAAAAAGGCTTCTCCTATGACCTTGGTTCTGCCATACGGCGATTCAGGCTCAAGGAGGGGGCTATTTTCAGTTACAGGCAATGATTCGGGGTTGCCGTATACAGTACAGCTCGATGAAAACACCAAATGAGGTATGCGGTATTGTTCCACACAGCGCATCAAGTTCATTTGGCCAACCAAATTATTTTCGAAATAGAGTAGGGGATTGGCGCTCGATTCACCTACAGCTTTAAAGGCTGCAAAATGGATAACCCCTGATATCCCGGAGTGCTCGCGTTGGAAGAATGCCTCAAGAGCTGACCGATCAACCAAATTGATGACGTGGTTGACCACTTGCGTGCCCGTGATCTGTTTGATTCGATCCATGATAAAGTCATGCGATCGGGAGTGGTCGTCGATGCTCACTACTTCATACCCAGCCTCCAAAAGCGCCACCACTGTGTGCGAACCAATATATCCGGATCCGCCCGTCACCAAAATTCTACTCATTAGTGGTTTTTATTAAAATATTGTTGTTGATG
>CAIVQI010000115.1 GCA_903908015.1 uncultured Bacteroidota bacterium | reverse complement strand
GTGATCGATAGACTCGAATCGCTCGGACTCGGTGAGGGCACCACCCAATACCGATTGCGCGATGCCATTTTTAGCCGTCAACGCTACTGGGGCGAACCTGTACCCATCGCTTTTGGTGCGCACGGTCCAGTGGCGGTCGACCCAGCCGATCTCCCCCTTGTGCTGCCAGAGGTCGACAAATACCTCCCCACTGAGGAAGGTGAACCACCTTTGGCGCGCGCCAAAGACTGGACTTATCAAGGCCTACCCCTGGAAACCACGACCATGCCGGGTTGGGCCGGTTCAAGTTGGTATTTCCTGCGCTACACCGACCCCAAAAACACCCGCGAATTTGCCTCGCGGGCGCAAACTGACCGCTGGAAACAGGTCGACCTCTACATGGGCGGGGCCGAACATGCTACAGGACACCTGCTCTATGCCCGTTTTTGGACACAGTTTTTGTTTGACCGCGGGCACATCTCCTTCCGGGAGCCCTTCAAGCGGCTGGTGAATCAGGGCATGATCCAGGGAGTCTCTGCCTACATGAATCGGGTCAGGCTGCCGGAATGCGACACACCAAAACATGCATCAAGCCGTGTGCTCACCGGTCACAAAAAGAACGGGGAAGCCCTGCGCTGGGAATGCCCATTGACCTACAACAATGCATGGGTCAGTGCGGGCATACAGATCGACGGCGCGGAATCAGCGGGCAAGGTTACGGTTGACGTGGGCCTCGTGGAACAAAATCAACTCAATTGCGCGGCATGGAAGCACCAAGAAATGGGCCACAACTCCCAAGATTGGCTCATGATTGGAGAAAACGGATTCATGACTTCCCAAGGATCGGCCCAGCATGAATGTCGGCCTGATGCTCTTATATTTTTGACTACACCTGAGGTTGAAAAAATGTCGAAATCGAAACGCAATGTGGTCAATCCAGACAGGGTTGTGGAACAATACGGGGCTGATACCCTCCGTATGTACGAAATGTTCCTCGGACCCTTAGAGGACAGCAAACCTTGGGATACTCAGGGCATTGAGGGCGTTTACCGATTCCTGCAAAAATTATGGCGGATGTGCCACCCAGGGGGACAATTTTCATTGGATCAGGGTGAGCCAACGGATCAGGAATGGAAAATCCTTCACAAGCTCTTGCTGAAGATCGGCGCCGACATCGAGCGTTTCTCTTTTAACACCTGTGTGAGCGCCTTTATGATTGCGGTCAACGAATTACAGGCCGTGGGTTGCCGCAAACAGGCCATAATCGACCCCTTTGTGCGTGCCATGGCCCCTTTCGCTCCCCATATATGCGAGAGCCTGTGGCAGGCCATGGGTATGCCTGAATCGGTTCACCTCAGTACATTTCCTGCGGGAGATCCAGAACGGGTACGGGAAACCGACTACGACTATCCGATTCAGGAAAATGGCAAGATGCGTTTCAATCTGAATCTGCCTATAGCCGCCACGGCCGAAGAAATTCAACGATTGGTGCTCGACAATCCACGTGTACAGGAATTGTGTGGCGGCCGGCAACCCCGCCGGGTGGTGGTGGTACCGGGCCGCATCGTTAATCTTGTTTTCACCTAAAAAATTTTTATCCAAAGCCTGATTTATATCATAAACCCATTATCCATGAACAAGAATTACAACTTCATTCTGTGCTGTCTTTTTGTTGCCAGCGTCAGCCTCACCAAACCGACCCAAGCCCAACCCACTGAATTACTTCGTGAGGAAATGCTCTGGGATTTTCAAATGGTGGGGGCACCGCAGGTGTCGCCCGATGGTAAAACAGCCGTTTACAGTGTGCGCTACAACAATCTCTCTGATAACAAAGGGCAATCTGACTTATTTCTCCTTGACCTGGCTACTGGCATCAACCGCAGACTGACGCAAACCCCTGGCTCTGAGCACAGTTATAGCTGGAGACCCGACGGGCAGCGCATCGGCTACCTGAGCAGCGCCAGTGGAAGCAGTCAACTTTGGGAGATGCAACCCGATGGCACCGGCGCCAAGCCAATCAGCAGTCAGCCCGGGGGCATCAGCGGTTATGGGTATAGTCCGGCCGGCGACAAAATATTTTTCACCGCTTCCGTAAGCCTCGACAGCAGCCTGCAACAACGTTACCCGAGCCTGTCGAAATCGACCGGCATGCTGTTCGATGGATTGATGTACCGCCACTGGGATCAATTCGCCGATGGCAGCTACAGCCACGTCTTCATTCAGGAGTACAGCGATGGGGCGCTCCAAGGCAAGCCCACCGACATAATGACAGGCGAACGCTTCCACTGTCCGATGCCCCCTTTCGGTGGCACTGAGCAGATTGTCTGGTCGCCCAGAGGCGATTATTTGGTCTATACCAGCAAAAAGCTGCATGGAACAGAAGCCGCACAGAGCACTAATTCTGATTTGTATGTCTATGAACTCGCCACCAGAAAGACTGTACGCCGTACGAAAGGCCTGTTGGGCTATGATACCGATCCCCAGTTTTCGCCAGACGGGCGCTATATAGCATGGCTCAGCATGGAGCGTGATGGCTATGAAGCGGATAAAAACCGCATCATGCTGATGCCTTTTCCTGATGGGAAACCCAAAGACATCACTGAACACTTTGACCGATCAGTAGAGTCGTTCGTATGGTCGACCGACGGCAACAGAATCCTATTCACAGCCGGAACCCAGGGTACCGTTCAAGTGTTTGAATATGCCCTCGACAGTCTTCTGGCCGCACGCACCTATGCGCTCAAAAAGAACCAGGTCTACCGCAACTTCAGGCCAATCACATCGGGTGATGTGAATTACTCGGGCATCAGTTTCCTGCCATCAACCGGGGGTGGTGCGCTGATCGCCCAGAGGCAAAATATGCTCAGGCCGAATGAACTGTATCGCATCAACTTGAACAACGGATCCCTTCAGGCCCTCACCGACCACAATGGCCCCCTTATCGCTCGATTAAAGTCGGCCCGGGTGGTTTCGCGCCATATCGCAACCAGCGATGGCAAAAGCATGCAAACCTGGGTGATTTATCCCCCCGATTTTGATTCCACCAAAAAATACCCCACCCTGCTCTATTGCCAGGGCGGGCCTCAGAGTATGATCGGCCAGTCGTTCAGCACCCGCTGGAACTTCTATCTGATGGCCAGTAAAGGCTATATCGTGGTGGCCCCCAACCGCCGGGGCTTGCCCGGCTTCGGTCAGGAGTGGAATGAGGCCATATCGGGTGACTGGGGTGGGCAGGCCATGCAGGATTACTTGGCGGCCATCGACACCATGAGCCGGGAAAAATATGTGGACAAAAATCGTTTGGGCGCCGTGGGCGCCTCCTTCGGCGGCTATTCGGTGTATTGGCTCGCGGGCAACCACAACAATCGCTTCAAGGCTTTCATTGCCCACTGCGGGGTCTACAACCTGGAGGCCATGTTTGGGCAAACCGAGGAGATCTTCTTCACCGACTTCGATATGAAGGGTCGACCATGGGACAATCCCACGCCGCGCAGCTACACGGATTTTTCGCCCCATCGTTTTGTGGGCAACTGGAACACCCCCATATTGGTGATCCACAACGAGAAAGACTTCAGGGTGCCTCTGGCCCAGGGAATGGAGGCGTTTACCGCGGCACAATTGCGGGGGGTCAAAAGTCAGTTTCTCTACTTCCCCGACGAAAACCATTGGGTCACCAAGCCCCAAAACAGCGTGTTGTGGCAGAAGGTGTTTTTTGAATTTCTGGAAGAAAATTTGAATTCGAAGCGCTGATCCTTGGGTTAACTGACGGGTAATAAAAATTCAGGAAGATTGGATAATTGAATAATCATTGTGCATCAGGAATGGTGATCGAAAAGTATTTTCAATTTCAACCTCGAGAAATCGAAATTTCTAACGCATTCTCCTATTTCCCTAAACTTATTTGTCCAATTCGAGGGTTTTTACATTAGTTTGAGGTATTCCTAATCGCCAAACCGGAAAATGAAACCAAATCATTGATCGATTCTGTAATAAAAGCAAAGGTGTGAAGCCGACGAGCCCATTGCGGTCAGGAGACCCGAGCAATACATCGACCCAACCCTATCACCGCGATTTCACCAGCCGCAACATTTTGCTTTCGACTCCCAGAATGGATTCGAAGCGGACGTTGCAGTAATAGATGCCGGCCGACAGTCCCCCACCTTCCATGTCGAAGAAGCGGGTGCCGGGAGCAACCACACCGATGTCGGCCGCATGAATTTCCTTACCCGCCGCATCGCTCAATTGATAAGTAACCCTGGCCTGTACCGGTAGCGACAACAACAAACGGGTTTGGTCGGTGAAAGGATTGGGATAAGCCTCGGCATTCCATTCCATAACCCGACCCGTTCGGGTAACCGGGGGCACCATGAGTACCGCCTGAGGAATCGGACGGCTCAAACCATCGGCCAGTTCGCACTCCCCTAAAGGCCGCAATTCGTCGGTAGTACCGGAGAGACTCGTTTCATCCAAAACCAAGTAGAGCAGGTCATCGCCCTTCTTGAGGGACAAAGGCCTGTGCGCGTACCATCCCACCCGGAGTTCTTGCCCCACCTGCTGATAAACAACCTGGCTGCCTTCGGCGTGGGAATTCATCCGTACATCCTGTACCTGCCACCCCGCCGGAAGCGAGAGTACCAGAGAAACGGCACCCAAATCCATGTCACTGCCCGCACGCAGGGGCAACCACCCCGACTCAACAGAGGGCAATCCGCCGGCAAGCAAAACAACCCCCGACTCCTGACGGACACCGGCAAGCGGCACAAAACTACCATTCACATCCCCAGCCGTACGGGCAAAAATAGGGATGAACATCGAGTCGCTACCCGTGAGTACCGCGGTATCGGTAAACAACCAGTTGGGGGCATTCCAGACATACTGGGGATTGGCAAAACGGCTCAGGATCTGCAAAGCATCCGTAGCGTTCAGGGTTTGGGACAGGTTTACATCGCCTGTCCTATACGGCATTCCCTGTAGGGGGACGCGGGCCGTGTAGTGCAACAAAACAGAATGCGCATCCGTAGCATTCACCCCGCCCCAGGGCTTTTGGGTACGTAGGGTAAAGGAGGCCGAAATATTGGGGTACAATTGCCCAAAATTAAACCGGCCCTGCGCATCCGTAACCACACTATCGGTCAAAAGCTGGTCGCGGTACAAACGCACGCGGGTATTCGACATAGGCGTAAGGGGTGGGTTGAGATACCGAACCTGACCCCTTAGGGTTGCACAATTCAGCACAAAAAGATTCAGCGTCACAATGCTGTCGCAACCATGTACGGTGCTTAGGGTATCCCTATAAACACCACTGGATGCACGTTGAATGCCACCGAATGAATAGCCCGTAGAGGCGCACGCCGTATCCGTCAGGTTTGTGGAGGCCACGGAATGAATTACCAGATTTAATACCCGAATCAGGCTATCGCAACCGTTGTCGCTGCGCAGGGTATCGCGGTACACACCGCCCGAATAGAGCGAGCGACCCGCAAAAACGTATTCTCCGCAGGCAGTAGCATTGAGAGGTTGGGTCACAGCAGGGTTGCAAGGCACATTGCCCACAAATACGCCGGCTTCGGAGTAATTCTTCAGAGGTTCGCGGTTGCCTACATTGTCAACCCCACGAAGGAAGAAATCATAGCGCCGAGACTGAGTACCTTGAAACACATAGCTTGTATCACCGGCATCCAGGGTTGCCTCCAGCACATACGGAGCCTGATTCTCAGATCGGAACAACTGGTAATAGGCCAGTCCGGACCCCCCCGGGTCATCGCTTCCTTGCCAGGTCAATTGAACTTGCGCAGAGGACTGGTTGGGTGCTATGGGTGTGATTCGGGTGGTGGGTGGGCGCGCATCGAGCGTGTTGAACACCGTGTTGGTGGTAATCACCGAGTTGATATCAAAAATGATATCGGCAGAAGCATAGACCGAGTCGCCCGTTGCCGACAGATTTTCGGGGAGAATGAAATACTTAACAAAACCCTCACCGGCGCCCGTGCTGTCATTGATTTTGAGGAAACCGGCCATCGGATCATCGGGCGGCAGTCCATTGGCACGGTTAACACTTTGCATTACCCAAAAAATCTCGCGGGTGGTGACGTCAACACCGGCGGTAATCTGAACATCCACGCCGACATTGGCGCTGTCCTGAAGAGGAAGTGTGACGGTATAATTCGGCCGGCCGAAGGGAACCTGAAAAACATAGGGTCCAAAGCCGAACTCTTTTAAGCGGAAACTCAGGGGATTGACATTGCTGTCCAATCGCTGGCGAACGGTGACCCTTTGAGCCGAGGTGGTGGCAAAGTCGGGATCGTTCTCAAAATAAATGGTGTAATCCATGGTGTCCGCCAGTGCTACAAAACGTTCAGCCGAATAGCCAAGCGGACCAACAATCTCATTGGGATCACAGGCGCGAACCACCGGTGTTTCTTTGCATAATAAATACCGTGCGCAACCTGCTGCGCCCAATGAACCCGAAAATAAACTGCCCGTTGCCAAATCGACGGCAGAGCTCAAACAACCAAAGGAACTCGATATGTCATTGCCTCCTGTAGTACACTCAAATATGCCCATTCCACATTTTAAGCCTGCATACACCGCACCGGCAACAGCACCTGGAGCAGCGCCTACCACAGCTCCCATTCCAGCATATTTGGCCAAATCAGATAAGCATCCATAGGTTGCATCGCCGCACCCGGCTGTGCGAAGTAAATCCCCTGTAAACTGATTACAGAAAAATCGCAAAGGCGGTGCCGGTGCATTGCAAGGAACCGGTGACGAGGCCGAACCACCACCCGGAGACCCGGGCGAACCCGGACCGAACGGCTGTGACGGATCTATTGGGCCACCGGGCGTTCCCGAAGCCGGGCCATTGGGCCCGGATGGCGGGGTCGCAGGTGCCGCAGGGCCACTGATGCCCGGTTGGGGCGCCGGTGCGTTGCTGCCCGGGTTTTGAGCGCCCGCATTGCCCCCATTACCGGGATTTCCGGGGAGGCCACCGCCAGGCCCACCCTGACCTGCCTGTCCACCATTCGCCCCATTGCCTCCATTGGAATTGCCACCGCCCGGATTTCCACCCGTGCCTCCGGCACCACCATTGCCTCCGTTACCCGGAATATAGCCGGGAAGGAATCCCCAGCCCCCAGCTCCGCCGGCGCCACCTGCCCCACCGTTGCCCCCATTGGAGTTGGTGCCCCCGGCATAGCCCGGACCACCCGAACCCCCGCTTCCACCATTGCCCCCGTTGGCACCCGGTGTAGAAGCATTTCCTCCGGCACCACCCGAACCGCCCGTTCCACCCGGCACATGGCTGCAGAATGAAGCTCCACCTTCACCCCCCATTCCTCCATTACCCGCCGGTAGCACCCCATCGCCAGGACCACCCGCTCCACCCGAACCACCGGCACCGGCTGACACCAGACAATTGCCCGGACCTCCCGTTCCCCCGTCACCGCCATTTTGGCCGATGTGACCCGCATTTCCAGGGAAACCATCCTCACCAACGCCGGGTATACGGGCATCAAACCACAAATACATCGTGTCCATACCGGCAGAAAGAGCCAGTCGGAATGTCCCGCCGTAGAGTGTGTTGTGCGCAGCAAAACCACCCGCGTCCAGCTGAAACTTGCTCGTATCGAATCCGGAAATGCCCCCACTGGCCACCATTATCGGCCAGCGCTGACTTCTCCAGGGTTCGAAACCCGTGAGGAAGGCATCCGTCTGGTCGTAGGAACTCAGACTTTGGAGGTAAATTCGGAATCGGTCGGATGGGGTGGATTGAATATGTACCGGACCATTCACACGCACCAAATCCCATCCCGGATCCTGGCCTGCCGTACCTTCCGGATGATTGATTTCCCAATGCATGGCACCGCCGGCGGCCAGTGACAAGGCGTTGTAGGTGGCCGAACCAATTCTGAAACCGGGGTCGATATCAAACCGGGGACAAGAGGCGCAGAACAAACCCACCGTATCCAGTGGACTGATGATGCCCATCGACATAAATGCTG
Organism: uncultured Bacteroidota bacterium; assembly: GCA_903908015.1. Classification (GTDB taxonomy): domain Bacteria; phylum Bacteroidota; class Bacteroidia; order UBA7662; family UBA7662; genus F1-60-MAGs140. The sequence goes on along the minus strand of CAIVQI010000115.1, from coordinate 1,486 downwards.
ACAGGATTGAATCGCGGAAGGCGGTATAGTTCTGCGCCAACAACAAAACGGAAGCAGGAAATGCAGCCGGAGTATCTAAAATGGTATTTCGGGTGAGTTCAGCCAACAATAGCTGCGATTTAATAAATTGAGTGGATGAATATCCCTGCATTTGCTGCACGTAAGGATACTGGGCATTCATAAAATTGCGGGCCGTCACATTGGCAACAATTTGGCCTCCGGGACGAAGGTTTTTCCCCGTCAAAGGAATCACCACTTTATCATTCTCCTCCTTAAAATTGACCGGCGCAATTCCCTGCGGGAAGAATTGATCCAAACCAAAAACCTGCGTACCCGCACCGGTGGCCGAATAATTAATCGCCACGATATCGGTGTACGCGGGCAGGGAAATCTGGGTGCGCGCAAAAGGAATGTCAATGTTGCCCGTATTTTCAAACACAAAGGAAAAGACCACCTGCCGCCCTACCCGGATGACGCTGGGCGACACCGAATACCCCCCCATCACATAGCCTGAGGCTTCTTCCACCTCAATGCCATTCGTCAGGGTTGCCACACTGCCATCCGGATTGGTGCTTTCGAGGGTGTAGGTTCCTGCGGCAACGGCGGTCAGGTTCCACCTCAATTCAACCTGCATGCTGTTCACATAGTCCGCCACGTCGGCCACCGCCACCACCTGATTCTGGGCGTTGCGCAAACGAAATACACCACCCGGGCGGAAGCCGGCGCCCCTCACGGAGGTGGATACCACACCCTGCCCAAGCCGGTTGGGTGTGCAGGTCAATATCTGGTAGGGCAGCGTCCGTGCTATCGTACCAATCCGTTGAGACCGCGAGAAGCGATTCTGTGGATTTATCAGAATATAATAGCTGCCTGCCTGCGTATTGGGCACCAATACCTGTTGGTTGAGCCCATAGCCCCCCGATTGGATAAAATCGTAGTCGGACGAGGAGGGGACACGGCCAAACGCCACGAACAACTCGTTCAATCCGGTAGCGTTCAGATTGGAGGTCACGTCCACCAGCAAGTCCAGTCCGGCGGGGGTGTTTACCTTATAATATACTGGCTCATTCAGGTCTGTGATGGCCGAATCCAGCAGGCCCAGCGTAAGGGCTTCCGCATCCACCACCAGCGTCCCCGAAGTCTGCACATTGTTGTTGAAATTGTTCTCCGCAATATTGGCCGATAAATTGGTGCGCATCAAACCGTGGTAGGTGGAAGGATTGTAGCCAGGCATGCGACCGCTCACCATCCAGGCGCTGCTGTCACCAGGCTGCAGATTCGACAGGTAGCGGGCCGTCTGGGCAAACAACAAGGCGCCGTTGCCAGTAAACACGGGGGAGTTGCTCAGGAAAAAGCCGTCGCGCAACAATCCGTTCGCCTCGCCCGTACCCTGATTCGCCACGGTGTACTGCACCTGATAGGGTCTTCCGAGCCACATGGTGTCGGGGGCCGTCACGGACCGCACCACCAAATCGACCGGTGAGGC
>CAIVQI010000114.1 GCA_903908015.1 uncultured Bacteroidota bacterium | reverse complement strand
TGCCGGGTGGCTACTGCGACGATGATGGCGGTTTCGCCGATGTGGGCAACGCCGGAAGCTGGTGGAGTTCATCGGATGCGGGGTCGGGCAGCGCCTGGGGTCGCGATCTGTACTCCAACGACGCAGGTGTGGCCCGCGGCAGCGGCGACCACCGACTCGGAGTTTCGGTTCGCTGCGCGCGGGATTGACCCTTGGCTTTTGACTTTTGATGGGTTTTGCGCGGTGGGGCGGGCCGGGGTTTTTCGGGTGCCTGTAGGCGCCCGAAAAACCGCCCGATTTTTTGATTATTTTTGTTTGTTCCAAATTGAACGCTGCTTAATATGTTATTTAAAAGTTTGTATGCTGAATAAGGCCCAATTTGTCGTCGCGCTTTTTATTGGGGTGCTTTTTACCATACCGATTCATAGTGCGAATGCTCAGTTGGCGAGCAAGCAATCCTGTGACATTCGTCGGGTGTTTGGTCGCGACGATTCCCGATCGCGGCTCGAACAAGCGATGCTGGAGGAAGCGCGGCGAAGGGTGGTCGAGCAAGCGGTTGGGATAGAGGTTCGGAGTTCGGAAAGCAGCACAAAGGCCGAGTATTTGTCGAAGGGCGCTCATCCCCACGCACAATGGGTTGAGGATTATATTGCGCAGAGTACACAGGAATCGGCCGGACGAATTACAGAGGAGGAACAGCCTGAATTCTACGAATTTGAAGAGGCCGGGTCCCGAACGCTTTCGTTAAAATACGCCGCGCGCGTTTCCCGAGATGTGGGCAAACGCGATCCTGGATTTATCGTTGATTTTATGGTTTCGCAGGACAGCTACCGGGAAGGGGATACCATCACGCTGCAGGTCCAAAGCGCCAGGAACTGCCAGTTGTATGTTTTTAACGTTACGCGTGACGGACAATGTGCATTAATATGGCCCAACGCCCACGAAAGGGATGCAGCGCTGTCGGCCGGACTGAAAAGGAAGTTGCCCGATTCCAAAGCGTATGAGTTAATCGCTGAAATTTCCCGTGCGGATGAAGGGGGTGTAGTCAAATCGGGTCAAAATACCCCCACCGGCTCCGGTGCCATGAATGTGCAGACGGAGTTGATGTATGCGCTTTTCTATATTGGCGATCGACCGCTTTTTGAGCCCGGTGCCGTTCGGTCGGGCGTCCAGTTTACCCTGCCGCAATTCAATAAACTCGTGCTCGGCATTCCCAGGTCCGATCGTCGGGAAGTGGTGGCGCCCTACACAGTAACCCGCAAACTGGAATAGTGTAAAAACAATCAGTTCTCCTATGAAAAAGACATCCATTTTTTTGAGGTCGTTAACCGCTGCTTGGCTTTTGCTTGCTCTTGGAGGCATTCCTGAGGTTTGCGCCCAGACGTTCAAAAGCAATCCGTACCCCGTACGAATTTCAGATATTCCACGACCCACCGCCCCGGCTGAATTGCACATTACTGATTTGAAGTTTAGTGATGCGCTGGGAAATCAAAACGAATTGCTCGATGCAGAGGAGGCCGTTGAAGTGCGGTTTACCCTCGTTAACCGCGGACGGGGAAATGCCTACCGCACCCGCCTGCAGGTAGAATCAACCGTGCCGATCAGGGAGGTGACCTATGCTGCCACGCAGGAAATCGGTGACTTGGCGGCGGAGCAGTCGCGCCCGGTTGTATTGAAGTTGCAGGCCAGCCGCTCGGTAGCTTCGGCGGATCTTGCGCTCCATTTGACCGTTAAGGAGGCCAATGGATTTGATTCAGACCCTGCGGTAGTCCGCTTTCGATCAGAAGCATTCCAGGCGCCCCTGTTGGCGGTGGCCGATGCCGTATTCACCAACAACGAAGGTGAAGGAAAGCTCGTGTTGGGCAAGATCGTTACCCTGGATCTGTTGATTCAAAACCGCGGACAGGGTGTTGCCCGAAAAACCAAAATTGAGATTGCTTGTCCGCCCCAGGTTTTTCCGGCCGGTGAATCGACTTTCGACTTGGGTGATATGAATCCCAACGACAGCAAACGGATTACCTATGAGTTTTTCGCCAATAAACTCTACACGGGCACTGATATAGGGTTACAAATTCAAGCCACCGAATCTTATGGGGAATACGGATTTCGGTCGACGCAAAGGGTTTCGCTCGATAAGAGCCTGGCCAAAACACAGACGTTGCAGGTGGCGGGTCAACAAACCTCCAAGGTTGCCATCACCGATGTGGCCCTGCGGGCTGATGTGGACCGCAACATTCCCCAATTTGGAACCCCCAATCCCAACCGATATGCGCTGGTCATTGGAAACGAAGACTATGCCTCACGGCAGACAGGCCTTGCC
>CAIVQI010000113.1 GCA_903908015.1 uncultured Bacteroidota bacterium | reverse complement strand
GTGTTCTTTCCACCAGGCGGAGATCTCGCGGCCCACGCGCGGGAGATCGGCTTGGGGATAGGTGGGGTAGTTGTTCAGAGGCTTACTCATGGTGATCAGTTGCTGTGACTTTTTGTGTAGGTCCACCTTGTTTGCGGGCGATTCGAATTTGACGGCGTCGGTCGAACGACAAAATCAAGGCGGGCAGCAGGAGCATATTACTGAACAGCGCCACCAATAACGTGCAAGAGGTCATGAGTCCCAGCGCTACAGTACCCTGAAAAGTGGACACGCTAAACACAAGAAATCCAAAAAACAGGATCAAAGACGTATAAATCATGCTGGGAACGGTTTCGCGCAGCGTCAATTCCACCAAACGGGGGATGTCCCACTGTCTGCGTTTCATCTCCTGTCGGTATTTGGCCAAAAAATGTATGCTGGTGTCGATCGATATGCCAAAGACCATGGAATAGATCAAAACAGTTGATGGTTTCAGCGGAACACCCAAATAACCCATGGCACCGGCCGTCACGAGCAGGGGAAAAAGGTTGGGTACGATAGAAATAACCAGAATACGGATGTCACGAAACAGGGCCATCATGATGATGGAGATCAGAAAAATGGCCAGGCTCAGACTGCCGATCAGGGAGTTCACGAGGTATTGGTTGCCCTTCAAGAAAATGAGGCTATTGCCCGTGAAGATCACCTTGGCGGAGGTCCCGTCGATGATGGAATCGACCCGTTGGCGCAGCTCATTCAGGAGTATCTCCAGTCTTTGGGTGCCCACATCGGCCATATTCAAGCTCAAGCGAAACACCTGACGTGCGGTATCAGTCAATGCAGACAAGGTGCTGTCGGTAGTGCCTCTTGAGCGAAGTAGATAGGGCATCACGAAGGCTCGTTCTTGTCCACCTGGAACCCTGTAATAACTCGGGTTGCCTTGGAAATAAGCCTGATTGGCGGCCTTTACGAGCTGAACGAGCGAAACTGGCGGGGCGAATTCGGGGTATTCTGCCAAAAGCTGTTGGATTTCCTCGGCTTTCTGCAGGTTTTTGGGCGATTGTACACCGCCTTTGCGCCCTGTATCGATGAGGATTTCAAGGGGCATCACGCCGGCAAAGTTCTCCTCAAAAAACTTAAGGTCTGTCATCACACGGTCGCCCTGGGGAAGGTCGTCGACCAGTCGGCTCCGTGCTTTAAGTTGCATAGCACCCAATGCTGCAAGTATGCTCACCGAAACAAACACCACATAAAGTGCGTTGCGGTGACCAAGTACCCAGCGAACCACACTTTCCACAATGGTGTGTAGGGCCGTCCTATCGAGGTGTTTCAGGTGTTTGGTCTTGGGTTCTGGCAGAAAGGAAAACATAATAGGAATAAACAATAGACTGATCATGAAGATCACACCAACGCTCAGGGCCACCACCAGGCCAAATTCTTGCAGAACTGTGGCTTCCGTCAAATAGAATACACCGAATCCGATCGCTGTGGTGGTATTGGTGAGCAGGGCGGCCAAACCCACACGTTCCACGACCCTACTCAGCGCCTTTATTTTATTGCCATGTTTGCGGTACTCGTCGTGATACTTATTCAGCAAATACACGCAGTTGGGCACACCGATCACCACGACGAGGGCTGGGATCAGCCCACTCAGAATGGTGATTTTATATCCTAAGCTAGAGATGAGACCTAAAGCCCAAATCGCGCCCAGCAAAACCACCAAAAGCGGAAAAAAGACGGGGGCGAAGCTCCTGTAAAAAAAGAACAACATGATACCACTCATCAGGAGGGCCATTACACTAAAGAGTTTGAGTTCATCGGCCACGCGGGTGGCGAACACGGTGCGGACATAAGGCAGTCCGGAATAATGGATGGTGATACCGTGGTTCAGGGCAAAGGCGTCCAGACGGCGCAACACCCCATCCACGGTTCCTATGCGGCCTTTGTTGTCGAGTACTTTGCCGTCGAATGCGATGGCCAGCAGGGTGGTATTGGTCTCAGGAATGATGAATATGCCCTCGTATAGTCTGGTTTGGTGTACCACCTGCCTGAGGCTGTCGAGTTTTGCCGGATTCAGTGGTCCGTCGGGCACCAGAGGAATTAATCGGAACTTCTGTTCATTGTCGTCGCGTACCAGGGCAGGGAGGTTGGCGAGACTCAATACCGATTTCACACCCCCCACCTCCTTCACCCTTCGGGTTACCAATTGTAGTCCCTGAAATAATTCCGGGGTGAATAAGCTGTCAGACTGAAAACCAGCCACCATGACGTTGCCATCGATGCCGAATCGGGCGCGGAATTCCTCGTAAATTTGTAAATCAGGGTCGTTAAGCGGAATCAGCCGATTGCCATCATACGACATGCGTACTTGCGCGGCCCTGTAGGCCATAAACGCAGTGGCCAGACCCAAAACCACCAACAGAAGAGGGCGGTTACGCAGAATCAAACGAGCGATGCGGGTCCACATATCAATAAATCGCGCAAAAATACGAAAAGCAGGGGGCATTAGGTTTGATAAAAATTTTAGTACCTTGCACTACATAGTACCAAAATAATTTTATAACTTTGCCCCATGCAAAATGAGAACGCACAGGTACAAATGCGAAAGGGAGTGCTGGAGCTATGCATTCTGCGCATTTTGTCGCATGGTGAAGCCTACACGTCTGATTTGTCGGACCGCCTCAAGCAGGCCGAACTCCTGGTTGTGGAAGGCACCCTGTACCCCCTCCTGACCCGCATGAAGAATGCTGGATGGTTGATCTATCGCTGGGCGGAGTCGAAGAACGGCCCGCCCCGAAAATACTATTCCCTAACAGAAGATGGAATTCGTCAACTGGAATTGCTCAACCAGGAATGGGAGTCGTTCGTGGATGCCGTGCAGTCGCTCAATCGGCCCAAAGGGTCAGATGTAACAGGGTTCGCCCAACCACAAGAATCTATATCAGTACAACCAAACGAAATAAAAACTGATCAACCATGAAAAAAGCGACACAAATTAATCTGGGGGGGCAGCTCATCCACATCGATGAAGATGCCTTTTCGCGATTGAAGGGGTATCTCGATGAGCTTCGCAACCACCTTCGCGATACCGAGGGATGCGATGAGATTCTTGCCGACATCGAAATGCGCTTCGCCGAGTTGTTGGTGGGTCGACTCGGAACCGTGCGTCAGGTGGTTGAATTGTTGGATGTGGAATGGGTGATCAAGACCTTAGGCCATCCCAATGATTTCGCGATGGGCGAAACACACGCAACAGGCACCTCTTCGCCAAGCGATTCTGGGTCGGGCAACACGACACGCCGGTTGTTTCGTGATACCGACGGCATCATGCTCGGTGGCGTTTGCATGGGCCTATCGACCTATCTGCGCATGGATGTAGCCATTCTGCGGATTCTATTCGTTTTACTCGGACTTTTCACCGGTTTTGGGTTGTTTTTATACATCATATTATGGGTGTCTGTCCCCAAGGTCCGCAATACGGCCGATCGCTTGTCGATGCAAGGCCGGCCAGTGACCTTCAACAACATACGTCAGACAGTGGAAGAGGAAGCCCGCGAGGTAGAACGGCGATTCAATGACCCCGAAACCCGCAGCCGCATGCGGCGGAGTGTAGAAGATATATTCTCCGGACTCAGGGATGTTCTGGGTCGACTCGCCCGGGTGGCTGGTATTCTGGTGCTGATTGTGGTGTTCACCGTGGCGGCCCTGTTGGGAATAGCCCTCTGGTCAGGCGATCTTTGGATCAATGGCACCGAAATTAGTGCGATGCAGGTGAACGGGGTGAACCTGATTCAATCAGCCGACTGGATCCTGCCGTCAGATTTGTCGCCCATTCGGGTTCATTGGGCTGCGGCCCTCATGCTTTTGGCTCCGCTCTTGGCCCTGCTTTATATCGGTCTTCGCCTGTTGGTTCGCCTGCCGTCATTTTTGGCCCGAGGAATCAGCATAATTTCGTTTCTGTTGTTTATGGCGGGACTTATCCTATCGCTGCACATCGGCATGCGGATGGCCTCGGAGTTTCGTACAGAGGGTAGGGTGGCGCATACCGTTCTCTTGCCCAATGAAACCCCAAAATATAACCTCGCTTTGTATACACTGTCGATCAACCCCGATCGCATGCTGCATTTTAATGCCGATGAGGAAGGCGGATCACTCATCGCGCGGGGCGATAGCATCTATTACGACCATGTAGAAATTGAAATCCTGCCTTCTGCCGATAGCCTTACCCGTTTGGAGTGGGTGGCCACCGCAAGGGGACCCGGTCAGCGTATGGCGCGCACACGGGCAGAGCGAATTGGGTATGATGTTCGGGTCGATAGCCTGGGAAGGATAGAATTATGCGATTTATTAAGCTATCCATTGCGGGATCGGTTTCGCGACCAACATGTGCGTGTGGTGCTGCATTTGCCCTTGGGACGCTCGATTTATATCGATCCAGGCGTGGCCCCGTTTTTAAGTCCCCTACCCCGGCCAGCTGGAAGTGAAGAGCAAGAGGTGGGTGGAAAAACCTGGTATATGAGTCGCGAAGGAATGGTTTTGTCGCCCGAGAGCACGGCACATTCGTCGACCTACAGCCGCAAACAGCATTCGGGGGGTGTATGCAACATCGACACTTATCGGATCTCGATCAGCCGTGCGTTTACGCCTTTATTTGGCTATTTTTGCATTTACTTACGCGATCTAACCTTCAAACTTTTTAATATATACCTATGAAATCCAGTGTTTACCTGATTATTCTTGCTTGGGTACTCCCTTTATTACCAGTTCGGGCCGATGAGGGCATGTGGTTGCCCATCCAAATCCGCCGCATTCATGATAAAATGGCCGGCAAAGGCCTGCAGTTATCGGCCGAAGACCTCTATGAGATCAACAGATCCAGTGTGAAAGACGCCATAGTGCGTTTGGGAGGTGGATTTTGTACGGCCGAGATCATTTCGGCCGAGGGCTTGCTCCTGACCAACCACCACTGCGCCTATGACATGATACAAAACCACAGCGCCGTAGGGCGCGACTACCTCACTGATGGATTTTGGGCGATGAAGCGTTCTGATGAACTATCTAACCCTGGCATCACAGCCTCTATTTTGGACCGGATGGAGGACGTCACATCTCGCATGAACGATTCCATTGCAGCCGATCCTTCCACACCAAGGGCCCGCGTCATCGAGCGGGTAAGTCGCTTCATCGCCCGCGAAATCACCCAAGGCAATGCGTCTAAGTCGGCCGAGGTACGCGCTATTTTTTATGGCAATCAATTCATTCTTTCTGTTTATACGACTTATTCTGATGTTCGCCTCGTGGGAGCACCGCCCAGCAGCATTGGGAAATTTGGTGGCGATACCGATAACTGGATGTGGCCCAGGCACACGGGCGATTTCTCCCTCCTGCGCATTTACACCGGGGCTGATGGCCAGCCGGCTCCCTACAATGAGCAGAACATTCCCCTCAAACCCAAGCATGTGTTGCCGGTGAGTACGTCGGGCGTAAAGGAAGACGACTTTGTGATGGTTTTCGGATTCCCAGGTACCACCAACCGGTACCTCACCAGTGCCAACTTGGCCAGTAACATCGAGAACAACAACCAGCCCATTATCGATATGCTGGGGGCCCGCATGAAGGCCTATAAGGAATCGATGGATGCCAACCCCGAAATCCGCATCGCTTTAGCCTCGACCTATGCATCGGGGATGAATACCTATAAGTATTACATCGGTCAAAACCTGGGACTAATGAACGATGGCGTTGTGGAGCGTAAGGCCGATTATGAAAGAAAGTTGGCGACTTGGAGTGCCGGTTTGTCGGGGCCCGAGCGCGAGCGCTTCCAAGGCATTACTGAAAAGATTGCCCGAGAAATGGAGGCATTCGGTCCCATCAATCGTAGGTTTATGTATTTCCGTTTGGGTATGGTGAACCAAGCCGCGTACCGCATCAATGACCGCTTGCAGGGCTTGAAATCGGTTTTAGAGGCCAACAAGGCGGGTTCCGATACAGTGAAGTCGGCCAGCGACAAGATCTTGGCTTCGCTCGATGAACTTTTCACCGAGTATTTTCCTTCCACTGAGCAATCGGCTTTCCAGGCTGTTTTGGCTGCCTACCTCAAGGCCACTCCCTCAGCCGACCGTCCCGATTTTCTGATGCAGGCGCTTAAGGCAACTGGCAAGGCCGATGAACCGGCTCAGATTGCTGCTTTGGCTGAGAAGATGTTTTTAACTTCGATGCTCACGGATCGTGGCCGGATGGAGGCCTTTTTGAAAAAGCCCAGTCTGAAGGCCATGCAGAAGGATGTGGGGGTGAGCTTCTTTACTTCCGCGGCGCTGCACTACAACAAGACCCTTCTTCCTCCCCGGATGGAATCGGGCCAGCGGATCGATGGAATGCGCAAGGACCTGATGTCGGCCATGATGGCATTTGAATCTGAGCGGGTTTTTGCGCCTGACGCCAACAGTACCTTGCGTTTGACCTACGGCACTGTTCGTCCGTATGTGCCCCGGGATGCCGTTTTCTACAAATATTTCACCACACATGAGGGTATTTTGCAGAAGGAGGACCCCTCCAACGAGGAGTTTGTGGTCCCGGCCAAGTTGAAAGAACTGTTAAAGGCCCGCGATTTTGGTCCTTATGGGAAGAATGGTGTGTTAAATACCTGTTTCTTGTCCGACAATGACATCACAGGGGGTAATTCGGGCAGTCCTGTCATCAATGGTCGTGGTGAGCTGGTTGGATTGGCCTTCGACGGCAATTGGGAGTCAATGACAGGCGATTTGCTCTTTTCGCCACCTGTTCAGCGCACAATTTCGGTCGACATACGTTATGTTTTGTTCATCATCGATAAGTTTGCCGGAGCAGGTCATCTTGTTCAGGAGATGAAATTGACCAATTAATCCCTAATTTAGTTGTTTATCCCTCATCCTATGCTCCGTACTGCCCTCTATTTGCCGTTGTTTTTGATGGTCATTTTGTCGTCCTGTAGCCGCACCAGCGCCCCGGGCGAGAAGTTGAATGAGCCATTCAGCGGATCAAAGTACATGAGCGACAAACGTCACTGGCGCAGCACCGGCACGGGAAGCAGTTCGGATTTGGGCATTGCCAAACAGAAGGCCCTGCTTGAGGCGCGTAAGAACCTCGCATCTGAGGTACAAACGCAGCTGATGGCGGTATCAGAACAGTTTCAACGGCAACAGGAAGTAGGGGAACAGGAGGTTCTGGGCAAAACTTTCCAGCAATTATACCGCGAAGTACTCAATACGCAGTTGAACGACGCTGTGGTGGCCGACCAGAAGACCTATACCAAACCCAATGGTCAATTTTCGCATTATGTGGCCATGCAGGCCCACAAACGAAGCCTCTACCGACACATGAAGCGAATGAATGAGGCCAGTCAGGATCTGTCTGCCGCGCAAAGGGAGCGTATCAACCAATTGATCGACGAGCGGATTGCGGAGGCGGAGGAGTAGGTATGTCGAACAACGCTGCATCCATTGCCCCGCGTTTGTCGATCAGCAACCGCAAGGCAGGCTTCTCGTATGAATTGCTCCAGACATTTGAAGCCGGTATGGTGCTCCTCGGATCGGAAATCAAGAGCATCAGGCAGGCTAAGGTGAATATGGGAGATGCCTATTGTTTGTTTATCGATGGTGATTTATGGGTACGACACCTGCACATCAGTGCCTATAAAGAGGCGAGTTGGCTGAACCATGAGCCAATGCGCGACAAAAAGCTTTTGCTGAAGAGACATGAGTTACGCAAGTTGCAGCACCGCATGAAGGAAAAGGGCTATACCGTGGTGCCAACCCGTTTGTTCATCTCTGAACGTGGACTCGCCAAACTGGAAATTGCCCTCGCCAGGGGAAAAAAGCAACACGATAAGCGGGACAGCATCAAGGACCGGGATGTGGAGCGCGATATGCGCCGCGATTCCGTTGGATAATGATTCAAGTCGTGTGGTCCGTAATTCAACGGCAAAAGCTTGGTTCTAGCGCAGGTCGATCACCTCAAATTGGGGGAATTGTGCTTTTTGAAACTGAAACTGGTTGTCGTTGATCGGGTTATTTGACTTGAAGTCGCGGATCACATAAGTCATTCTGCTGCCGTCTTTGTTCATCACCACGGCTTGTGTGAGCAGGGCTTTTGTGGGGTCAACCGATAATTTGATTTTGAAATAGGGCTTTTTCTTGTCTATGGGTACCAGGTCAATGACTTTGGATGTCGCTGTACTGCCTTCGGCTTGCATGTAGGGTTCAAAGCCCTTTTCATAAAGGGTGAACACGGAAGTGGGCGTGAGTTCATCTGGCGCTGGTTCATAATCGGAAACATTCACTTCCTTGGCATCCTTGAGCACCACCCATAGCACCGATCCGTCGGTCATGATGGTCTGTTGTTTCATTTCCAGCCTGTACTTCTTGCCCTTGATCTCGAGCTTGCCCCTTTGCTGTTCGTTAATCTTTTGGGCGGGGTGATCTAATGTGAAAGAGAAATCGGCCGTCATGGTGCGAAATGACTTATAATTGGCATTCATGCGGCGCAATAAATCACGCGCCTTAGCATCTCCTTGGGCTTGGCACACAGCGGGGAAAGCTTGAGCAATGAAGAAAATCAAGCCAAAAAATCCGATAAAAGGGGTAGTTGAAAACAGGCGCGACATAGATCAAAGTTGAGGTCAAAGTTGCTGAGCGAAAAGAGGTGCGAAGGTAAGCCTACAAAACGAGAGTGACAAGTCGTTATTATTTATCGAGGCGCCTCAGGAGTTGTTCTAATGAATACTCGTCGCCCACCAATACTTCACGAGGTTTACTGCCCTCGAACGGACCAACAATACCGGCGGCTTCCAATTGGTCGATGATGCGCCCAGCGCGGTTGTACCCCAGTTTCATTTTGCGTTGGAGGAGCGACGTAGAGCCCACTTGATTTTGCACGATTACCCGGGCCGCTTCGTCGAACATGGGGTCGCGCTCCGATGGATCGAAGTCGACCGCACTGCCGCCCTCATCGCGGCTGCTGTATTCGGGCAGCAGATATGCGTCGGGGTATCCCCGTTGTCCGCCTATATAATTGCACACCGACTCCACCTCGGGGGTGTCTACGAAGGCACATTGAAGCCTGATCACATCAGAGCCTTGTGAAAGGAGCATATCGCCCCTGCCAATCAATTGATCGGCTCCACCTGCGTCGAGGATGGTTCTGCTGTCGATTCGGGAACTGACTTTAAACGCGATGCGGGCAGGGAAATTGGCTTTGATGGTGCCTGTGATGATGTTCACTGATGGCCGTTGGGTGGCAATAATGAGGTGGATGCCCACGGCACGGGCCAGTTGGGCGAGTCGAGCAATAGGCATTTCGATTTCTTTGCCCGCCGTCATGATCAGATCAGCAAACTCGTCGATCACTACTACAATATACGGGAGGAAGCGATGGCCGTCGCGGGGGAGTAGTTTTCTCTTGCGGAATTTATCATTGTATTCGCTGAGGTTGCGCACTTGCGCGTCTTTCAGCAGATCATAGCGGCGGTCCATTTCGATGCAGAGCGACTGCATGGTGTCTACCACCTTGAGGGTGTCGGTCACGATGGCCTCCTCGTTGTCGGGAAGGCGTGCCAGGAAGTGGCGCTCAATGTGCCGAAACAGCGAGAGTTCGACCTTTTTGGGGTCCACCAACACCATTTTAAGTTCACTCGGATGCTTTTTATAGAGCAACGAAAGCAACATGGCGTTGAGGCCGACCGACTTCCCTTGCCCGGTGGCGCCCGCCATCAGAAGGTGTGGCATTTTGGTCAAGTCGGCAATGAAGATTTCGTTGGAAATGGTCTTTCCCAGCGCCATGGGAAGTTCCATGTCTGTCTTGATGAATTTTTCGGAAGCCAGTAGCGAACGCATGCCCACCATTTCCTTGTTCTGATTGGGTACTTCAATGCCTATGGTGCCTTTTCCCGGCATGGGTGCAATGATGCGTATGCCAAGGGCGGCGAGCGATAAGGCTATGTCGTCTTCGAGGTTTTTGATGCGGCTGATGCGCACCCCCGCCGCGGGAACGATTTCATAAAGAGTAACGGTCGGCCCAACCGTAGCCCGAATCTTCTCAATCCCAATGTTGTAGTGGCGTAAAGTTTCAGTGATTTGATTTTTGTTGCGCTCCAATTCATCGGGGTGAATCTGGATTTTCTGACTTCCGTATTCTTCCAACAGGTCGATGGGGGGGTATTTATAGGCCGACAGGTCCAGCTTGGGGTCGTAGAGTTGGTCGCTGCTGAGGGCGACCCCGCCTGTTTTCACATGTTCAAGGCCTTCCTCAGCCGGTTCGCGGATCTCTAGTTCGGGTTCGCCAGTCCTGCCGCCTGTGGACTGGGGTAGGGTGGGTTTTTGGCCATCTGTATGACCCCAATCCCCGCGATCATGACCGCCGTACGTCTCCCTCGCATCATCATGTTCATCCCCATTCAGAATTGGCGGGTTGTCCATCCCCCCCGTCATCCCCCCCGTCATCCCCCCGGCCTCCATCTCAGCAGCATACAATTCATCGGTGTTTGAGCCCTTGGCGTTCATTCCTGCCGCTTCTGCAGCGGCACCTGAGCCGCCGCGAGCGGTCGACTTGCCACCACCAACCACCTCAATTCCTCCTTGCCAATTCCCATCCTCGCTTGTTGCATGACGACCCAAATCATCATCCAGTGCGGAAGTGTTGAGGGGTTTGGAGAACAACCATGGCCATCGGGATTGTAGGGCCGCCACCGAAAAAACCCAACCCATTCGGATTGAACAATAAACGAACCAATACAACATTAAAAAGAACGCCGTGCCCAAGCGACC
>CAIVQI010000112.1 GCA_903908015.1 uncultured Bacteroidota bacterium | reverse complement strand
GACACGGCAGGGGTACCTGTCCGGAACATGATGGTGGCAGCGCTCGATACTTCAGCCATGCCGCCTATTTTTATGTCTATGCCTACCAACCACATGGGTCAGTATAACATGTACCTGCGCGGACGCAATGGCGGCGGCACCTTTCAACTTCGCGCAGTGGATTGTGCGGGTAATGTGTACAGCAACAGTGTTTCCTATACCACCAGCGGGCAGTTTCAGCGCGATTTCACGGTAAGCTGCCGCTTCCCACAGCCAGGTGGGCCCGGCGGTCCTGGTGGGCCCGGCGGACCAAATCCCCCGCATCCTCCGGTAGCCCGTCCATGTCACGCCAATTTTGCAGCCCTCCCCGACACCGGTTTGGGCGTTCGCCTGATGCCACATATGCGCGACACTACACTGACGTATTCCTGGAGTTTTGGCGATGGCAACACCTCCAGCAGTATGTTGACCAGTCACCAATACGCTGCCGCAGGAAGTTATACAGTAACATTGGTGGTCAGTCGCACGTCACCCGCTTGCTCAGATACTGAAAGTCGTGTTGTAAACATCCCACTCTCTCCAGTGGTGAATCCACCTGTGAACACCTGTTTTTCTCGTTTTGACGCGCGTACCGATACCACATTAACGGTTTCGCTGAGGGCCCGAAACCTTGATACCACCGCTACCTATAGTTGGGATTTCGGTGATGGCAGTACAGGTTCTGGAAGAATCGTGTCTCATACTTACGCCGCGTCAGGCGTTTATGTAGTTCGTTTGGCAGTAAGCAATGCATCGGGCACATGCAGCGATACTTCGCGAGCCCGTGTATCCGTCCCCCGTTCGAGACGCGCTCATCCACCCATTCATCCCGCTGTTTGTAACGCCGCATTCCGTTACCGTGCAGATAGCCTTCCTTTGACTTATCGTTTCATTCCTCGTTATGTTCATCCACGCCTCCAATACACTTGGAATTATGGTGATGGTTCAACAGGTAGCGGCATCATGGGCGCGCACACCTATGCAGCAGCAGGCACTTATGTGGTATGCTTATCTGTTGCCGACTCCGCTGGGAATTGTTCGAATCAGCGTTGCGATACCATCGTAGTTGCCGCACCGACACCAAATCCAACGCCCCGAGTGGCTGGAAATACAACGGCCAGCAATTTCACTTTAGAGGCTTACCCCAATCCGATGGGCGAGCAATTGAGTGTGGTTTTCCATGCTGTTGAATCCGGATTAGCCAAAGTATACATTCATGATTTGGCCGGACGACTGGTAAACGAACGTACCGTTGCGGCCCAACAAGGAGCCAATAAATTTGAAATAAGCGTTAGTGGAATGGTTCCCGGTTCTTATTTGATGACGGTGAGCAGTGGCGGCCAGCGTGAGTGGTTGCGATTGGTGAAGCGTTAATGCTTAGTGATGAACAGATTGAATGACAGGCCCCGCACGAAAGTGCGGGGCTTTTTCATTGTATTTGTTCGAGTGAATGTGCCCTTGACGCACGGGCGCAGGTGAACAGAAATTAATTTTCGGTGGCGTAGCCCATTTTCCGGGCATACTGACCAATCTGGTCTTTCATGAGCTTTCGTGCACGATGTAAGCGTGAGCGAACGGTGCCGATGGGAATTCCAATGATTTTAGACATTTCTTCATACGTGAATTCTTCGATATCACTCAGCAAGAGAATGAGACGGAAATCAACCGGAAGGCGATTGAGGGCAGTGGTCATTTCATCGCCCAGCATTTTTCCGAAAATCTCATGGCGCAGGTCTGATGTTTGGTGAAAACGTTGTTCTTCTGACAACTGCCACGATTCGGCTTCATCAAATTCCAGCGCTTCAGGCTTACGGCTGCGGCGACGATAACCATTAATAAAGCTGTTTTTCATGATTCGGAACAACCAGGCCTTGGCATGGGTATTGGCTTGGTAGCTCCGAAATGATTTTAACGCCTTTTCATAAGTCTCTTGCAGTAGATCATGGGCATCGTCCTCGTTGAGCGACAGGCGATAAGCGAAGTTATAGAGCGAGGTCATGTGTGGATAGAACTCCGAATTAAAAAGCCGGTTGGCCTCATCAGCATTGTGGTCGCGCAGTGATAAATCGTCGAGCTCTTGTTCTTCCGTGATCATAATTTTTCGGTTCTGCAATCTAGGCAATGCCTATGAATTAACGAACATCAGACGAATAATTGTGCCAGGGTTTAAAAACCTGCCAGCTTGTCAAACTACCCTGAATTTTCTTGTTGAGAATGGTAAATTCCCTATTCAAAGGGAGTATTGAACCCAGCCATAAAGGGGTTCATTTTGTCTTTTTCAGACAAAAGTGGCTGATCAATGCCCCACTGAATGTTGAGACTGGGGTCGTCCCATGCCAATCCACCTTCTGAAGCCTGGTGGTAGAGGGCTGTGCATTTATACAGAAATAGAGTGTTGTCGCTCAATGTGAGAAATCCATGAGCAAAACCTGGTGGAATCCAAAGCATCAAGTGGTTTTCGCCCGTGAGGG
>CAIVQI010000111.1 GCA_903908015.1 uncultured Bacteroidota bacterium | reverse complement strand
TGCGTCGGGTATGGCATTTCTCGCTCAATTTTGACTTTTGAACACAGGGGATGCCCCACTCTTAAATCCTCTCACCAACGCCAATTGTGCCAGAATATACGTCCCCATAACCGTGAGCCTAGCCCCGGGGAATGGCGCGATGAATTTTTCGAAAGCCAAAACTGCATCGGAGACGACAAACAAGCTGGCGCCAAGGGTAAGGAGCACAGACGGACCCCAACCCTCATGGGAAGAGTCAGAAGATCGGCTGCGAACAAAATTCGACAGCGCCAGAAGCCACATCAGGGTAATGACTGTGATATAGGCCAGCACTGGAACGATCATTCCTCCCAAGCTCGGGTAGAGGTAGTATAGAACCCCCAGGGGAATCAGGATGGCCGGCCAGGTCTTTTGGTCGACCCATGAAGTTGCTGTTAACCCTGCGGAATACGATCGGTGGCGTTGAACAAACAGACTAACATAAACAATGTGTGCGCAGAGAAATGCTGATAGCCCACCCACAAAGTATCCTTCGCCCTGCCCAATGAGAAGTGCATCGCCGATGCCCGACAGCAACAAAGCCCCGAAGAGCATCCTGATTGCTGCAGTTTTACGTTCCTCCGCCGTGGTTTGCCTGTAAACCGCAACGATCAACAACGGCATCAACATGACCTTGCTTAGGGGCACCAATGGTCCTGGATAGAACCTGAGTAACACCAAATGCAGCAAGCCCATAAATGCATAGCTTCCATATACAGAAACGCCCAAACCTGTACTTTTTGTCATTTTTTTTGTGTTTTAATGCGTATTCATCCAAAAAAAGAGGGTACAGATCGTCAAAATAACCCGCACACTTTCACAGAGCCTGGATGATTTATGCTGTTCAAGCAGCATGCCCAGGGTGGCTGCCGTGGCGAAAATCCAAACGGCAAGTCCTACACGTTCAATGAGGCTTGACTGTTCAAACCTGAAAAGAAAATAGGTGGCGGCGCCCAGTAAAACAAGATATTGAATCAGCACATAGATATTGACCCCGATGCCCACCACCACTTGTTCGACCTGTGCGCGCGATTTCGAAGAAACTCCGGGGGGTTGCCCATCAGGATGCTCCCCGGAGTGCCCATCAGGATGCTCCCCGGGGTGCCTGGCAGGTTGTCCATCAGGATGCCAGCCGGGGCGACCAAACAACACGCGAAAAACCTCACGCCATCCCCGGGCAGCCTTAAGGTCCTGGGATATTGTGTTCAGGTGGGCCACTTGAGCATAGACCGGGTTCCAGGAGTTCACAGGCGCTGTGATGCCATACACCACCGGCGCCCGTTCAGGTTCAAAAGTCCCGAAGAGCTTGTCCCATATGATTAACGACCCAGCGTGGTTCTTGTCGATGTACTCTGGGTTGCGCCCGTGGTGCACCCTGTGGTGCGATGGCGTATTGATCACATACTCGAGCCAACCCATTTTGTCGATGTACTGCGTATGAATCCAGAATTGATAAAGGGTATTGTAGGCCATCAACAGCAGAAACCAATAAGGATGAAAACCCAAAAGGGCGAGCGGCGCATAGACAGCAGCGGTGAATACTTTTTGAAAAGCCCCCTGCCTCAGGGCCACAGAAAGATTGTAGTACTCGCTCTGGTGGTGCACCACATGACCAGCCCAGAACAGATTCACCTCATGACTCCATCGGTGCGCCCAATAGTAGCAGAAGTCGACCAGCAGAAAAAGCCCCAAGAGCGACCACCCATTAATGGGCAGCGTAGTGAGGCGAACATGCTCATAGACCCCATAATAAAGCGCCACACTCAGCACTTTGAAGAAAACACCTGAAACCTGCTCCGTGATCCCGCAGCTGATGTTGGTGAGGGCATCGGCGAGGCGGTAAACGCCCCCTTGGCGGAAGCGATCCCAGACCACTTCAATTCCGATCAGGATAAAAAAAACGGGAATTGAAAGCACAATAGGGTTCAGACTCATGCGCTGTACAGATTATTTCATGAAAGGCCCATAAATATCGTATTTTTGTCAGATAATCCGATTCGACTATGAACCCCATGTTTTTACTGCTCGGAAATATTGGCGGCACAGAGCTCATTCTGATCCTGTCAGTGATCCTCATATTTTTCGGTGCCAAACGAATCCCTGAACTAGCGAGGGGACTGGGAAAAGGCATCAGGGAGTTTAAAGATGCCTCATCGGGTGTGCGCCGTGAGATTGAAGAAGGCATTAATACCCGGGTCGAGGAACCCAAAGAGCGCCATCCTTGAACACCTATCAACAATTGTCGGGCCTTCAGCGCGCGTTGAGGGCGGGTGAGCTGTGCTGCGTGGATGTGGTACGGGCGTTTCTCAAACGAATTCACGAGCGTCCGGAAATCAATGCATTTTTGGAGGTATATGCCGACGAAGCATTGGAACGGGCGGCTTGGTTGGATGCAGCGCATGCAGCAGGCCAGTGGTATCCCTTGAGTGGGATGGTGGTGGCACTAAAGGACAACATCGCCTACAAAGGGCATCGCTTTAGTGCTTCTTCGAAGATATTGGAAGGATTTGAATCGCTTTTTTCTGCCACAGCAACACAGCGACTGTTTGATGCCGGAGCCATATTCATTGGTCGGGTGAATTGCGATGAATTTGCTATGGGTTCGTCGAACGAAAACTCCGCTTTTGGGCCGGTTTTGAATCCGCTGGATCCACAGCGCGTTCCGGGGGGCTCCTCAGGGGGATCGGCCGCCGCTGTAGCCGCTGGATTTTGTCACGCCGCCCTCGGCAGTGACACTGGTGGCTCAATACGGCAACCAGCCGCTTATTGTGGGGTGGTCGGACTCAAACCCACCTATGGTCGGATTTCGAGGCATGGTTTAATCGCCTTTGGCTCGTCGTTCGACCAAATTGGCCCCATCACCCACAGTCTGGAAGATGCAGCCCTGCTCACAGAAATCATGGCAGGAGTCGATGAATACGACGGCACCTGCAGCCGGCGCCCCCCATCTGAATGCGGGATGTCTGTGCAGTCAGGGGCCAACGCCCCACTTAAACTGGTGGTATTGGAGGATTTGGAGGATTCGGGCGGACTGGATCCGGAGATGTTTGAGGCCTACCAAAAACTATTGGTACGGTTAAAAGGGGAAGGTCATCAAATCATCACCAGGAGCCTGCCCGAACTCAAATACAGCATCCCCACCTACTACATCTTGGCCACTGCCGAGGCCAGTTCCAATTTATCGCGCTACAGCGGCGTACATTTCGGTTACCGGAATCCGGAGGCGACGACTTTGGAAGAAACCTACAAAAAATCGCGCACACAAGGATTCGGGAAGGAAGTTCGTCGAAGAATAATGCTGGGCACTTTTGTGCTGAGCGAAGCCTATTACGACGCTTATTATAGCAAAGGCCAAAAGGTGCGGCGTCTGCTGCGCGACAAATCACATGAGTTACTTCAAGATGCCGACGCCCTGCTGCTGCCCACCACAACGGGCGCGGCTTTTCGATTTGGTGAAAAATCCGATGACCCCATCCAAATGTATAAGGAGGATATGTTCACCGTTTTGGCGAATTTGAATGGGTTTCCCGCGGTTTCCATCCCTTTTGCAATAAACAGTGAGCAGTTACCCTTAGGCATTCAGTTGATGGGGAGGCCGTGGGAAGAAGGCAGGCTGTTGTCGGCGGCGTCTCAACTCAAGCCCATTCAGGTGGTATCCACGCCGCTGGGCGCATAACTTTTGCAATCATCCGTTGGTGAAGTAATCCGCATCCCCTATTTTTAAACCTGATTACCTCCCCACCCCAAGTAGTTTCGCCCATGTTCGATGACGATGAAGATGACGATGCCCAGTCATCCGATGAATACATAACAGAATTGCTCGAACGCTACCATTCGTCGGTCGCCAAGGGCGTCACCCCCTTTTTTATGGAGGATGAACTGAGTTGTTTGTGTGATTATTTTCTTGAAATACAGGACCTGGATCAGGAACAAGTGATGGTTGAAATGGGCCGCAATCTATACCCCGAATCCAACTTTTTCCTGATTCGTCAGGCTAATCTTTTGCTTGATCGGGAATTGGTGGACGAGGCAGAGGCGCTGATCGGACAGTTGCGCGACAATGGTGAACAGGATATAGAATTCTACCGGGTGCACGGACGCATACAATTGCTTAGAGGAGAATGGGTGAAAGCGGAAGGATACTTAAAAACGACCTTAGCGCTGTCGGGCAATACTGATGCGCTCACGATGGGTATCCTGGCTGGGGTCTACAATACACTGGGCCAATATGCAGAAGCATTAAAAATGGCCAATCAGGTACTGATGGAGCCAGCAGAGGATGATGAGCTGCGGGAACGGGCGATGCTCGATATGGCCATGGCGTACCAAGAAATGGGCGATATCGATGGGGCCATCAGCCGCTACCAGCAAATCATCGATGAGGAACCCTACAACGCGCATGCCTGGCAATTCCTGGGCACCTTCTACAACGATACTGGGCTTTTTGAGATGGCATTAAAGGCCTTCGACTACGCCATAACGATAGACTCCAGCATTTCCTTGGCCCATTACCATCAGGGACTCACCTACCTCAACCTCAAGGATGTGGACAAGGCTTATGAGTCGATGCGCGAGGGACTTCAACTAAACCCCTCAGACCCAATTCTGCTGTGCGGCGTGGGCATTTGTCATGAGAAAAAAGGCGAATTCACCGAGGCCAGAAAATTTTTCGGCGAAACATTAGCGGCTGAACCCACCTATGCCGATGCATGGTATGGTCTGGGCAACTGCGAACGCAACAGCCGCCAATTTGCGCGTGCGGCAGAACACTTCCGGAAGGCTGCAGAATTGGACCCCACCGAAGAAAATTATTGGTTTAGTCTCGCTGAGGTCTGCATGGAATTGCGTGAGCTGAAGACGGCTGAATCGGCCCTCGAGAAGGTTTTGGCTTTGAATCCAGCCTCTCTTGGCGGTCGGTTGTTGCTGGCCGAATTGTACTTCAACATCGGCGATTCCTTGAATGCGCAGGTCGTTTTGGCCGAAGGGGAGGAATTGAATGCAGATAATAGCCTCTTTTTCTACTTGCAAGCGGCCTGCTACCTCAACAATGGGTTGCGAACGGATGCCCTGCAAACCTTGCAAACTGCTTTGGATTTGGAACCGGGCGGATTTGACGCTTTTTTAGACGCCGCGCCCGGCGCCCGTCGGCTGAAGAGTTTTGTTACATTGATTAATAAGTATCGATAACCCATGCATTATCCCTTATCCCACATTCCTCCGCGACCAGAAAAACCCCGTGTTTCGGGCCTTACCATGGTGATGGACAAAGGCCTGAGCACACGCGAAGCAGAGGATTTGCTGAGCACTTCAGCCGATTACATCGATTTTGTGAAATTGGGGTGGGCCACCTCGTATGTTTCCCCGAATCTCCAAGAAAAACTAGACCTCTACCGCTCAGCAGGCATCCCCTGCTATTTTGGGGGCACCTTGTTTGAGCTGTTTTTGATCCGCAACCAGATCGATGACTACAGGCGCATCCTTCAGCGTTTCAATATGGAATATGTTGAGATTTCTGATGGTTCACTTGAGATGGCTCATGATGATAAATGCGCACACATCCGCTCTTTTGCGCAAGATTTCAGGGTATTGTCGGAGGTCGGCTCCAAAGATGCCGAAAAAATTATTGCACCCTACAAGTGGATTGCGATGATGAAGGCCGAGTTGGAGGCTGGATCGGAACGGGTGATTGCCGAGGCCCGAGAGGCCGGCAATGTCGGTATTTTTCGTTCTACAGGGGAAGTTCGTTCGGGTTTGGTGGATGAAATTCTCACCCAGATTCCGGCTGAGAAAATTCTGTGGGAGGCGCCGCACAAGGCACAACAGACTTGGTTCATCAAACTCATTGGCTGTGATGTGAATTTGGGTAACATCGCCTCGAATGATGTGATTCCACTCGAAACACTTCGTTTGGGCCTTCGAAGCGATACCTTCCATCATTTTCTGCCCAAATGAGTACCCCGCCTCCGCTGATGGGTCGATTGGTCCTGTTTTTGAAAGGTGTGGCGATGGGAGCTGCCGATGTGGTGCCAGGTGTATCCGGGGGCACCATTGCCTTCATCACAGGCATTTACGATGAGTTATTGAACAGCATCCGTTCTGCCAATGTAAAGGCGCTTCAACTGCTACTGAAGGGCCGTTTCGCTGAGTTATCGGCGCACATGAATATCCCCTTCCTATTGGTTTTGGGGTCGGGCATTGCCCTGAGCCTGCTGAGCCTATCCAAACTGGTTTTGTACCTCATGGAGCACCAGCCCATATTGTTGTGGTCATTTTTCTTCGGCTTGGTGTTGGCCTCGATCTGGTCGGTCGCCAAACAAATCGATCGTTTTGGACCTGGAGTGCTCGGCTTGTTTGCCGCTGGAACCGTCGGGGCATTTTGGATCACCACGGTGAGCCCCTCCCAAAGCCCGGAAACTTGGTGGTTTATCATGATGAGTGGCGCCATAGCCATTTGCGCGATGATCCTGCCGGGCATCAGCGGGAGCTTTATCTTGTTGCTCATGGGCAAATACCGCTTTATCCTGGAAGCGCTTCACGGACTGCGGTTCGATGTCATTCTGCTCTTCAGCGTGGGGATGGTGGCGGGTATTACTTCCTTTTCTCATTTGTTGCATTGGCTGCTTCAGCGCTACCGCAACCTCACCATCGCGGTCTTGGCGGGTTTTATGCTGGGGTCGCTCAACAAAGTCTGGCCGTGGAAGGTGCCGATTCAAACCTATCTGGATTCGAAGGGCAAGTTGCATCCGCTAACGGAACGCAACCTATTCCCCAGCACGTATGAATCGGTCACCGGTTATCCTGCTGAATGGGGGATGGCGCTTCTGGTGGCGCTGATGGGCGCTGCGCTTGTGCTGCTCCTTGAGCGCATGGGCAGCCGAAAATCGGCCTGATGCGGTTGGGGCTGATCGGCTACCCGGTGGCGCACTCGTGGTCGCCCCGCTTGTTCGCCCGCTTTTCCGAACGCGATGGCATTCCGGTGCAGTACGG
>CAIVQI010000110.1 GCA_903908015.1 uncultured Bacteroidota bacterium | reverse complement strand
TCAAACTTCGGGGGCCTCCTCCTGGTGGCCGTGCATGGACCGGCGTACAGATGAACCAGATTCTGTTCGTTTGACTTTCGATCTGCCCGATCGGGGAGCAGTACTGGTGACCAACGGCCATCAATGGCCAGCAGAACCCCTGCATGGCGACCGTATTCGGTACCGGTCGGTGGTAAGTAATCCGATTAATCTATATAACATAACATTTAA
This sequence comes from uncultured Bacteroidota bacterium, assembly GCA_903908015.1. GTDB lineage: Bacteria > Bacteroidota > Bacteroidia > UBA7662 > UBA7662 > F1-60-MAGs140. The sequence goes on along the minus strand of CAIVQI010000110.1, from coordinate 21,533 downwards.
TATTGGCCATTATGAATCATTCAAACTGCCATACTGCGATCCAAATGGTGTGGACCGGTCATTAGAATTTCATATGCTGGAGGGTGGAGTGGAACAAGCCAAGGCGTATTTTGTAGAAGCCCAAACCATGATGCGGGGATTTGAGGCGCTCTTCGGGCCATTTGCTTTTTGGCGTGATGGATATAAGGTGGTAGAGACCCCATACTGGGGTATGGAGCATCAATCTTGTGTGGCTTATGGCAACAAGTTCACGCGCAATCAGTATGGTTTCGACTTTATTCTGGTTCATGAAAGTGCCCATGAATGGTGGGGTAATGCAGTGAGTGCCTGCCGCCCCCACGATCTGTGGATCCATGAAGGCTTGGCCACGTGGAGCGAGTCGCGTTTGCTCGAGTGGCGGTATCCCGATAGCCTATTGTATATCGATTATATGATGGGTTTGCGGGATCGAATCCAGAATCAACAGGCCGTGGCGGCCAAATCGGGCACGCACAAGCGGCATTTGGATACTGATATCTATTATAAGGCGGCCTGGATGTGGCACAGCCTCAGGCATTCTTTGCCTTCAAAAGCGCGATTTGATGAAGTGCTTCAGCAGTTTTACCAGCAATACATCTATAAAAACCTGGATACAAGAGCATTAACAGATTTTTGGTGCAAACAACTGGGCGGACCCTATGAAGGTTTTTTTAACCACTATCTTCGTAAGAAACACTTGCCTATTTTGGTGTGCGATAAAATCGGAGTCGACTCAGCAGGCGTTCATACCCTAAAAGTTCGTTATAAACGGGTGTCCAAAGAATTTCATATGGGCATCGACCTTGGAGATGGTGTTATTAGTCCACATCGCAGGATCAATACCATCGTTCAGGTTAGGGGTGATCTTGAGAGGATGTCAGATGACCTCAAAAGGAAATACCTGATCGAGGTGCAGCTTAAAAACCATCCTCAATAACTTCTTTCTTGTTCGGGGTGCGGTTTTAGAATTTCCGACCAAATGATGGCCCTTCGCAGGTCGGCGTGTGGCAAAAATCCGATGGCATCAGAGGGTGAATTTATCTCCTCGAGGCTTCTGTTCTTTTGGCTTGTATGTTCTAGGCTTCTGTGTTCTGGCACCAATGCTTCCTGGCTGTCGCGGTGGCGCGTGGCAGTTTGGGATCGGGGGCGACCTTTACCACTGGTTTGAGGTTGAAAAGTGGGCCCGGGCGACTCGGGAATTGATTCTCCAAGTATGGGTTTGTACTGTGCCTCAGGTTTAGGCTGTTCCTGCTGCTGCTTTCCTGAAGCATCTTCGTCTTCATTCTTTTTTCTTTTTTTCGTCCATGAATAAATGGTGTAGGCCACCACCGCAATGGTGTAAACAGATGAAGGAAAATCAAAGTCCATTTTCATGAAAGTGCCAACCACAAATATAGTCAAGAATGTTACCCAAATACGTCTTAAAAAGGGGTAGCACATTAGGCCTTTGCTCACTATGTTTGCCCTCCCGTACCGGAAAACAATGAAACTGAAAACCATTGAAATAAAAGGGTTCAAGAGCTTTGGTGACAAAGTTGCATTGCAGTTCATTGATGGGGTAACAGGCATTGTGGGCCCCAATGGGTGTGGAAAAAGTAATGTTGTGGATGCCCTGCGTTGGGTGTTGGGTGAACAAAAAACGCGCATGCTCCGAAGCGAAAAGATGGAGAATGTGATCTTCAACGGAACAAAAAAGCGTCGCCAGGCCAGTATGGCGGAGGTTCATGTTTGCTTTGAAAACACCTCCGGTTTGTTGCCTGTTGAATACCGGGAAGTCACCATCAGCCGCCGACTCTACAGAACAGGCGAAAGCGAGTATATGTTAAACGGCGTGAATTGTCGGCTGCGCGACATTGCCACCTTGCTCATGAACACCGGCGTGGGAAGCGATTCTTATGCCATCATGGAACTTCGCATGATCGAGGACATCCTGAGCGATAAGGATAACTCACGCAGACTACTGTTTGAAGAAGCGGCGGGCATTTCGCGCTACAAAGCGCGAAAAAAAGAAAGCCTTGTAAAGCTACAGGAAACCGAACAAGATTTAAGTAGGGTGGATGACCTGGTCCACGAAATTGAAAAGAACTTGAAAGCCCTTCAGGCACAGGCGCGGCGGGCTGAAAAATATGTGCGGATGAAGGAGGAATACCGCACACAGGCGCTTCGTCTGGCATCAACCCAAATGAGTAGTTTGGGTTCTGATTTGAATCGGCAAGAATCTGAATGCCAGCAGTTATCGCACCAACAAGTTGAACTAGATGCACAAATTGCCATGTCCGAGGCGGCTTCTCAGGAATTTAAAAATAAGCTGATCAGGCAAGAGCAAGAATTGAGGGCGCTTCAAACCCAGGTTCGGTCATACCTCGACGAAACACGAGCACTTGAGCAAGCCAAGCAGTTGGGGGGCGAGAAACTCAGCAGCCTCCGGCGACAGGAGCAATTGGTCAGTGAACGATTGTCGTCTGATCAGACGGCGTTAAATGAGTTGATTCGCACACAATCGGATGAGCGTGAGCAAATTGAAAATCAAACAATACAGGCAGCGCAACTGCTCGAACGAAAAAATAATTGCGCAACACAACTAAGCGAAAAACAAGCCGAAACAGACGCTTGTATACGCCAACTTCAAATTAAAAATCAAGAACTACAAAACCTTACATCCCGGATTCATGCCCAGGAGCGACAGCAAGCGGTAGAATCAGGAAAGCAAGAATCGGCCCGACAGGAATTGCTGCGAATCCAAGTGGAGACCAAAAAGGCTGAAGTCGAATGGGATTCAGCCCAGGCGGTGCTGAAAGAAAATGAACAGCAGCGTTCAGAGGCCCATGCCTTTTGGCATGTTTTGAAGGAACAGGTTGGGCAGAGCACACAACAAAAAGCTCAGTTTGTGCAGCAGCGTGACGATTTACGCAGGGATCTTGATCAAATGATCAGGGAGACTGACAAGCTGCGCAATGAACTTCAGCTCACCCGAAGCATGATCGAAAGTATGGAAGGCTATCCTGAGTCGCACAAGTATCTGCGCGATCATGGAAGGTTTGGCTCAACTCCGGTCGTTGTGGCCGATTTGATGCAGGCCGACCCAGAATGGAAGCCAGTGCTGGAATCATTTCTCGAGCCCTATTTGAATCATTATTGGGTACAGACGGCCGACGAAGCACAGGAAGCCGTGTTTCTTTTGTCAGACTCTTCAAAAGGGCGGGTTGGATTTTTCATCAACGACACCCTCATTCAATCCAAATCCCAAGATGGTGTCTTACCGGAGGGGTGCGTGGCTGCACTTTCTCTAATTCGTTGTCGGGAAGAGCATAAGGCGCTTTTTCAATACCTTCTTCAGGGAGTTTTGGTGTGCGATGAAAATGCATTGAAGCGCTTAGGTCCTGAAGTACTGGCCGGGCAATCGAAATGGGTTTTGCTTGGAAAAAATGGCGTACTCACCATTGGCAAAAATTGGATTTCTGGTGGGTCTATTGGACTGTTTCAAGGCAAAAGAATAGGACGTGTCCTGAGGATGGAAGAACTGAATAAAGCGATTGCCAAGTCAGAAAAGGCTATCGATCGGCAACAATCAGCCTTGGCAAAGTTGGAAAGCAAAATCATTGAGCTCAATCAGGAAATCGAGGCGGTACCACTGGACTTCCAACAGGCTAAATGCACAGAGCTGGATCGTGTGGGCAACCAAATCCGTCAACAGATTGCGCTCGCCGAGGCAGCTTTGACCCGAAACAGAGGCAGAATATCGGAATTGGAAAGTTTTTTGGACACAAGCGTAAACCAATCAGAAACAACAGCCCCTGATTTAGGCGCTATGCGCACGGAGCATGAAAAAATCCAAAAAGAAATCCACCAATTACAACCCTTTGCAGAATCTTTGCGCGTTGAATTGGAACCATTGAGAAGGCAATTCCATGAATTGAGTCTCGCCTGGCAACAATCCGTTAGCCGATTGGAGTCGCAGCAACAATCTGCCCATCAGCGTCAGCAACAAATTGAACGCCTGGAGCACCGTCATGTGCAGGATCGGGAACAGTTATCGGGGATCAGGACTGAGGCCGAACAGTGGCAGAACCAACAGGGACCAAACGATGAGGAATTGGCGGAGCGCTACCGGCAACAATCAGAATGGAACACACGACAAGGACAGGCAGAGGATAATTTCCTTTCGGCACGTAATCTGTTAACCCAGCAAGAAGAGGACATCCGGGTCATGCGACAGCGGAGGGATCAAGTTCTTCAATTGTTCCAATTGGCGCAAAACCGCCTCAATGAGCTGCGTATTCGGGAAACCAGTATACGGGAACGGCTGCGTGCTGAGTTTGAAATGGAGTTAGATGCCCTCGAAGATACAGCGCCCATGGACGCCCAGCAACTTTTGGGCCTGGAGCAAAATTTGGCGGGCCTCCGCAGTCGTCTGGCTGATTTCGGTCCGATCAATCCAATGGCCCTGGAGACCTACAAGGAAGTTGAGGAACGCAATCAGTTTATTGCGCAACAACGCAAGGATCTCTTGGAGGCACGCGGTAGTTTATTAGAGACCATTGAAGAAATAGATCAAACTGCTCGGGAACGCTTCCTTGAGGCCTTTGATCTGATCCGAACACATTTTATAGAAGTGTTTCGAACCCTTTTCTCGGATGAGGATGCCTGCGACCTTCAGTTGGTCGACCCGCAACAGCCCTTGGATTCCCCAATCCACATTGTTGCACGCCCAAAGGGCAAAAAGCCATTATCAATCAATCAACTTTCGGGAGGTGAGAAATCACTGACAGCCACTGCCCTCCTCTTCGCCATCTTCCTCTACAAACCGGCACCTTTTTGCATATTCGACGAGGTTGATGCACCGCTCGACGACAACAACATCGACAAATTCAACCGGATGATCAAGCAGTTCAGCCGACAGTCTCAGTTTGTCATCGTGACCCACAACAAAAAGACGATGGAGACCACCGACATCATGTATGGCATAACCATGGTGGAGCAGGGGGTTAGTCGGGTGGTGCCAGTCGATTTTAGGTCACTATCCCCAAACTAATCGTTCAATCGAAACGCATGCTGTGCACAGGATTTATTTTTCCTATGATCCAAGTTGCAGCGAGGCATAATAGAAAACAAGCCAGGAGCACAACAGCATTAATGCCCAATGCATCGTCGAAGGGGAGGTGCATAGGCACTGCATCAACATAGTAGTTTTCTTCGTCGAGCGCTATGATTTTCCAGCGGTTTTGGACAACATAAACAAGCCAAAACACTAAATTGCCCCAAAAGAGCCCTTTCAGGCAGGTGCCCAATCCCGCCATCACAAACAGCCAACGAATATTTGAATTTTCCATCCCCAACGATTTGAGCAGCCCAATAGAAGGAACCCGTTCGAGAATGAATATAAGCAAGGCCGAAAGAATGTTGACGCCACACACAAGCAGCATAATCAGCAACATGACTTGTTTGTTGAGATCGAATAGGCCAAGCCAGCCAAACAAATTGGCAAAGCGGTCTTTTATGGAATAGGCCTCCCACTGGGGGTCAATGAGTTTGCGGGTAGCGTCCACAACCGATGGCAATGCTTCAAGGTCCGTCAGATGCATTTCAACTTGTCCGACTTGTTGGGGCGACCAATCGTTGATTTTGCGAATCATGTCGAGCGGTCCAATGATGATGGGTCTCCCGAATTCAGCCTCTATACCCAAACGATAAAATCCAGTTACAACAACAGATCGGGCCCGAATGGGATGTTGAATGAAATAAAGTTTCAGCCTGTCACCAATGGCCAGCCTTAATCTTCGGGCGAGCGATTCAGGAACAAGTACCTCAACTTTGCCAGCACCTGAATTTTTGGCTGGAAGTGTTCCCTGCGTGAGCCATTCCTGAAGCAGTTCCTCGGGGTAGCCCTGTTCGATTCCCTTAAACAAGATGCCCTCGAATTCTTCCTGGTGGTGGGCTATGGCGGCTTTGTAGCCCACTTTGGCGAGTAGGGCAACGCCTTTGATTTCATAGAGTGAATCAAGAAGTGCATCAGTTGGGGCGAAGGGACTGCTTTCGAAATCCCCTGCCGAAGACAATTTTTGCACTTGCACATGGCCTGAGAAGGCCGTAAATTTAGCGGGAATAACCGTTTGGAATCCACCCACGATGGCATACGACAACAAAATAGCCGCAATGCCGCAGGCTGTAACCACAACCGCAAGTCGAAGCATCAGTCGCGTTAGCCTATGGTGGCTGTCGCGGTTCAGCCTGTTCATCAACAACCAGAGTAAGCGTATATCCATGGGTTTGAATGGAATCAAAAGCAGATTCCAAGCGGTCAAAAATAAGGCTATACCCTCCTTTTCCGTGTTTTTGGTATTGCTGTTTTCTTTGGCCACCAAACCAACACGTGCTGTTGATTTTTTTGGGGAGCCCCTCAGGGATCAGACGCAAACGCCCATTTGTGGGGCCGACCGATATCGAATGTGGCTGCCTGCTCTAAAAGGCAAGAAAATTGGCCTTATGGTGAATCCTACTTCACGCGTTGGGCGGATGCACCTGGTCGACTTCATGCGTAAAAAGAGGGTAGATGTACAGGTGATTTTTGCGCCTGAGCATGGTTTTCGAGGAGAGGCTCAGGCCGGTGAAGAAATATTGGATGGCAGGGATGTTTCCACAGGTATACGGGTTGTTTCGCTTTATGGAAAAAATGTTAAGCCAAAGCCCGAAGATTTGACTGGACTAGACGCAGTGGTATTTGATATTCAGGATGTAGGCGTTCGGTTCTACACCTACCTCAGTAGCCTCCACTATCTCATGCAGGCTTGTGCTGATCAGAACATCCCGTTGTGGCTATTTGACCGTCCGAATCCCAACGGACATTTTGTTGATGGACCGGTGTTGGATACAGCCTTTCGGTCGTTTGTGGGCCTCCATCCCATACCGGTTGTGCATGGCATGACCCTCGGGGAGTTGGCCCGAATGATACAGGGCGAGGGTTGGCTGGATTCGGCTCGTGTGTGTCCTTTGGTGGTGGTCCCTATTGATCGTTATCGGCGCAGCCAACGTTATGATTTACCTGTACCCCCGTCACCGAATCTGCCTGATGCACTTTCAGTGGCACTTTATCCTTCAATTTGTTTTTTCGAAGGCATAGATGCCTCATTGGGTAGGGGTACCAGCAAGCCCTTTCAAATGGTCGGCGCTCCCTGGTTTTTGGGGGGCGATACGACCTTCATGCCCATTTCCATTCCGGGCAAGTCCAACCATCCACCCTACATGAATGTGTCTTGTGTTGGACTCAACTTCACCAATTTATCGGTGGATGATATTCGATCCAATGCCCGCCTGTGGCTTGATCCCTTATGGCTATTTTGTGATCAGGGAAGGAATCGAGACGGTTTTTTTCTCCCTTTTTTCGACAAATTGGCTGGCAATGCCGTGTGGCGTGGGGCTATTTTGCAGGGTGAGAGCGAGTTGGAGGTGAGGTCGACCTGGATCACACCTTTGGCCGAATTTCGTCAAAGAAGGGCTCCTTACCTTATATACCCGGATGAGTAAGCGTGTTTGTTCTTCTAAATTAGTTTCATTGTCGATCATTCTATGATGGTAGCTTCATCTCAGCCGATTGTGTTTTTTGGTACCCCTCCATTTGCTGCGCACTGTTTGCAGGTATTGCATCAAGGGGGTATTCATATAGCGGGGGTAGTTACCGCACCCGATAGGCCGGCAGGACGTGGACGAAAACTCAGTGAATCGCCAGTCAAACGCTATGCCTTGGAAAATGGACTGCCGCTGGCTCAACCTGAGCGCCTGAAATCGCCAGAGTTTTTGGCGTGGTTGCAGCAATGGAATCCTGTAATGCAGGTGGTGGTGGCTTTCCGCATGCTTCCTGAAATGGTGTGGAATTTTCCGCCAAAGGGCACCATCAACCTTCATGCATCCCTTCTTCCGGCCTACAGAGGTGCTGCACCCATACAATGGGCCATCATCAATGGTGAAACCCAAACAGGCCTGACCACCTTTCGACTTCGTCATGAGATCGATACCGGGGATTTGATCGGCAAAAGCACTGTGAACATCGATCCCGATGCTGATTCGGGTGCATTGCATGATTTGTTGCTTGAGGTTGGGGCACCGCTATTGCTGGAAAGTGTTCATCAGGTCCTCGACGGCACGGCAAGTTTCGAAGCCCAATCAGTAGATGCCCAAAGAGAATACCCTCATGCACCGAAATTGAAGCCCGAAACGGGACGAATCGATTGGAACGCGCCTTCACAAAAGGTTCATAACCTCGTGCGGGGGTTGGCCCCTGCACCAGGCGCCCACACCTTGTGCATGGGCGAGCCTTTGAAAATCCTGCGAACCCGTCGCATTCATGAGGTCCCGGTTTTGCTGCCCGGACAAACCCTCCAGTTCAAGGGGAATTGGCTGGTGGGATGTGGTGATGGCCTATTGATGATTGAAAAACTGCAGGCCGCTGGCGCAAGGGTGATGAGCGCTCAGGAGTTTTTGCGCGGTCACCCCGAACTGGGCGCCGTCACTTTGGGAACATCAAGTTAGACTTGATCCATTATTCAACGTTCATGATCTTGATAAGCGCTTATTTGTAATTGTTCAGATAGGCGTTTAGCCCAATCCGATCGAATGAATCGGGTGTTACCCAAAACACCTACTTCACGGATTCCAAGACGGACATTGCTCAATAAAATGGCGTCCGCGAGTTTACATGCCTCTAGGCTAATGGGTTGTTCTATCGGGATAAGTCCGACCTTTGTAGCGAGTTCGTCTACAATCAGACTCCGCATCACGCCAGGCAGACAACCTTCCGACAATTCTGGGGTCAAAATTTGCGTGTCTTTGACCAAAAAAATATTGCTGCTGCTGCACTCAACCACCCTGCCATCGGAGTTCAGCATCAGCGCATCGTCCCATCCCTTGATGCGTGCTTCCCGAGCCGCCAACACATAATCGAGTGCCGCCATTCGCTTCACATCTGGAAAGGTAAGCGGAACTTTCCGCTGCTCTGCCACCCCGATACGCAAGGGTGATGAAACTGGCTGGAGATAGGGTAGTGGCGCTGAATCTGTTCGCAACAACAGGCAAGCGTCATCTACCGCCGGACAATAACGACCTTCAGAAACCCGAAATGCGTAGAGTCGCCATGCCGCCCCACCACGCAACTGTTGCTGATGATTGTGCGTGAATTTTTCCAAAGATGTAGTCAAGGATGCCCTATCGACGGGCATGTCCAAACCAATTTGCCCTGCACCAAAAAAAAGGCGCAAAAGGTGGCGATTGAGCCAAAATGGTCGCCCATGCCCTACTGCAATCGTCTCAAACAGGCCATCCCCATAGGTAAATGCGCGATTATGCTCCATAGCGGGGAAGTCACCCCCGCCAATCCGTCGCCAATTTCCGTTTGTCCAAATGAACCACACCAGTCGAAAAATAGGTACAAGTATCCAATTTCCAGACTATTTTGAACTTTAATTTTTTTTTGCTTATCATTGGGATGAACATGAATCACTATTTATGCAAACACTAGGACAATTCATTATAGAACGACAGAAGGAGTTTCCATTTTCGAAGGGGCATTTGTCGCGCCTGTTGCGTGACCTCGGCATTGCCGCTAAAATTGTCAACCGTGAGGTGAATAAGGCCGGCTTGGTGAACATACTGGGGGAAACGGGTGGTGTGAATGTGCAGGGTGAGTCCGTAAAGAAACTGGACGTATTCGCCAACGAACAGTTTATAGCCGCCTTGAGTGCTGGCGGTGAATGTTGTGCTGTGGCCAGTGAGGAAGAAGATGATATCATCCCCATCCAATCGGATGTTTCGCGCGATGCGAAATACGTTGTTTTGATCGACCCCCTTGATGGAAGCTCAAATATTGATGTGAACGTCTCCATCGGAACCATCTTCTCAATTTATAGACGGATTTCCGATTCGGGACCTGGGAGCCGCGAGGATTGTTTGCAAGCCGGACGGCATCAGGTGGCTGCAGGCTATATAGTCTATGGCTCATCCACGATGTTGGTTTATACCACGGGGCATGGCGTGAATGGTTTTACTTTGGATCCGTCCATTGGTGAGTTTTGCCTCTCGCACCCCAACCTACGTATCCCGGAAGAAGGGAAAATATATTCAATCAACGAAGGAAACTATCAGGATTTTCCTGAGGGTGTTAAGAAGTACATCAAGTATTGCCAGGCTCAGGATCCCGCCACGGGTAGACCCTACAGCTCCCGTTACATCGGATCGATGGTGGCAGATTTACACCGAAACCTCATTAAAGGTGGGGTATTTATTTATCCTGCGACCAAAAAATCACCGAATGGGAAACTTCGTTTGGGTTATGAAGGCAATCCTATGTCATTTATCGTGGAGCAAGCAGGGGGTAAGGCATCCGATGGATACCACCGAATTATGGATATCAGGCCCACAGAATTGCACCAGCGTGTCCCCATCGTTCTGGGCAGCACTTCTATGGTCGAAAAGGTGGAAGAACTGATTCGCCAACACGATCCGGTGGCGTCAAATGAGTATTTTATCGGGTAACCGACGAAACATCATGGGTGCAATGATGAAAATGTCTGTCACTTGAATGAACATTTTGTACGTAAGTGAGCCGAAAAGACACTGGGGAAGATGCCACGGGTGTGGCCATCATGAATGCACCAATGCATCGGCACAACATGAACTGGCAAATGCTTCTGGCTTCGCTTTAAAGGTGAGTCCCATTCCCCGTACATAGCCACGGGCTTCTTGGTAGGCAACGTGCGATGGAAATCGAGGGTCTTCATTGATATCAGCATGCACCTCGATTGAGGCACCAAGTTTTTCAAGCGGTTCGAGCAATGGCCATGCAATGTCAATGGACAGTGACACCTCGTGCATGAGCCGCTCACGCAAAGTAAACGGTCGGGTTTCCCTGAATCTGCGCATCACCATGCTGCCACCTTGTCCGATCAGATAGATGACGACCACAGAAGCAAATTCGATATGCCGTAGGAATTGTTGCGAGTCAGTCCCCACACAAACCCTTAATTTATGTCCCCCCATCATTCCTGTTTTGACGCGCGCGACCACGTAATCGGGTAGGGGAATCGGGATCACTTCCCTTGAGATGGTTGTCCATACACCATGTACTTCTTTGCGTTGCTCCTTTGCTTGCATGGATTGATCAATAAACACTATGGGCTTTTCCAAAACCATGCACAAAATAAGAACAAATCAAATCATCGGCCTATTTCTATCTTGAGGTCCTCCAGAAATCCTTTCACCTTCATCAGGCGCACAAGCAACTCATGTTTGGGGTCTTTTTCGGTAGGAAGGGGCTTTTGTAGCAGTTGTTCGGCCGCGCCTTTTAACGTAAATCCCCTGTCTTTAACCAGGTGCCTCACCTTTTCAAGCAGGTGTATGTCTGCTTGCGTATAAACCCGGTTTCCTTTGCGGTTTTTTGATGGCTGAATAACGGAGAATTGCTTTTCCCAAAACCTCAGCACAGTGGCATTCACATCAAGTAGGGCGGCCACTTCACCAATGGAATAGTATTTCTTTTCGAGAATGTACGGTTTGTAGGGCATTAGTCGAATGATTGATTGAGGGTACCTGATATCTGGATGAGCCGGTCGAATTGGTCGGGACTAATATCATCATGGAAGAAATAGACCGGATTCACTTTTCGGCCATCTTTGATCACCTCATAATGCAGGTGAGGACCGGTGCTTTTACCCGTATTGCCTACCTTGCCAATGAGTGTACCGCGACTAATTTTTTGTCCTTGCCGAACCGCAAATGCAGAGAGATGTGCATAGAGCGTTTGATAACCAAACCCATGATTGATGATCACTGCATTGCCATAACCGCGATCCATCCTGAGTAATTTCTCAACCCGACCATCGCCAGTAGCATAAACCGCCGTTGAAGTGGGTGCCGTAAAATCAACCCCTTCATGCATCTTCAGTGTTTTGTAGATGGGATCAATTCTGTATCCAAAGCCTGAAGCAATCGAGTTTAAATTTTTATTCGCCACCGGCTGAATGGCGGGTATGGCCGCAAGCAATTGTTTTTTGTCGTTTGCCATGCGGGCCAACTCATCGTAGCTCTTGGTTTGACGGTATAATCTTTTGCCAAGATTTTGTACCCGTTCTGTCGTTTCTTCTATGAGTTTCGTTTGGTTGCGCGACATGATTGAAGCACGCTGGTCTCGCGTGGCTGACCCAGAGCGCACGCGATCCCCGAGGGGCTCTGCCTCAAAAATGACCCGGTAAATTTGGTCGTCACGCTCTTCCAATTCTCTAAGTGCTTGTTCGGCTAATTCAGTTCTCTGTTGCAACAATTCATATTGCAAGCTCATCTGTTCAATATCTCTCAGTAATCGCTTTTCCTTGGGTGAATCGATATAGGTATATGCTATTCCAACTACGATGGCCGAAAAAACGAGCACGGCCGACACGAACCCAACAATCCGAAGGGCGCGCTGCCACCACCGGATCTCAACTTTTTCAAACCGCAAACGGGTATCGTTGTAGTAGTATTTGATTCGGGCCACAGGCGAAAATATGATTATTTTTGCGCACTTTCAGCCAACCAATCCGATAAGTCGGGGTGAATCCATCCCCCTCTCCGAATTTTGATCAACCTATGATAAACAACGCTCTTTCTGCAGAACAAGTACGCCAATGTTTTCTGGATTTTTTTCGCCGTAAGGGGCACCACATAGCTGAACCCGCGCCTCTGGTGGTGAAGGGCGATTCGACGCTTTTATTCACCAATGCAGGGATGAATCCATTTAAGGATATTTTCCTTGGATTTGCTCCGGCCACCCATACTCGAGTAGCCGATACCCAGCCCTGTCTGCGTGTCTCGGGTAAGCACAACGACCTTGAGGATGTAGGGCACGACACCTATCACCACACTTTATTTGAGATGCTGGGTAATTGGAGTTTTGGTGATTATTTTAAAGAGGAGGCCATTGCCTGGGCGTGGGAATTGTTGACCTTAGAATTTAAACTGGATCCAGGTCGGCTTTACGTGACTGTTTTTGGGGGCGATGAAGGGGATGGTCTGCCATACGACAATGAGGCGAGAACCTTTTGGTCGAAGTGGATCGACAGCAGCCGTATTCTACCCGGGTCTCGTAAGGATAATTTTTGGGAGATGGGTGATCAGGGTCCGTGTGGCCCTTGTTCCGAGATTCACATCGATTTACGAAGCGATCTGGATCGCGCCGAGGTAAATGGTGCCTTATTGGTGAACAACGATCACCCACAGGTGCTCGAGATCTGGAATTTGGTGTTTATGGAGTTCAACCGAAAGGCCGATGGTAGTTTGGAACGCTTGCCTCAGAAGCATGTCGACACAGGCATGGGTTTTGAACGCTTGTGTCGTGCCTTGGTCGGGGCTTCAAGCAACTACGACACGGGTGTTTTCCAGCCGTTGATTGAGTCCATTGAGCAGATTACGGGTATGGTCTACGGAAAAAGTGATGCCATTGATATTGCCATACGAGTGGTGGCCGATCACATCCGGGCAGTTACATTTGTGATTGCCGACGGTCAACTGCCTTCAAATACCGGTGCTGGATATGTTTGTAGGCGCATTTTAAGAAGGGCGGTTCGATATGGATATACATTTCTCGGACGTACTGAACCATTTCTACATTTATTAGTTCCTGTGTTATCCGCACAAATGGGGGGAATGTTCCCCCGATTGGGGAGCCAGAAACAAGCCATAGGTGATATTATCAAACAGGAGGAACAGACGTTTTTGCGCACACTGAGCACTGGACTGATTCGATTGGACCAACTGATGAAAGACGCCAGAACAAGTGCCGTTTCCCAGCTTTCAGGCCATCAAGTCTTTGAACTTTTTGATACCTATGGATTTCCAGCCGATCTCACAGCCCTCATTGCCCGTGAGAATGGTTTCGCAATTGATGAATTAGGGTTTGAACAGTCTATGCAGGAGCAGAAAAATCGCTCCAGGCAAGCAACCCGACAACAAGCGGGCGACTGGATTCGATTGGGGGAAGAATCTTCGGGTTCGGTATTCACAGGTTACCAGCAGACTGAACAGTCAACCGCTATTCTTGCCGCTCGGCGGGTCGAAAAAGCCGGTCAACAACACGTGCAACTCATTTTAACGGGCACGCCTTTTTATGCAGAATCAGGGGGTCAGGTGGGCGACACAGGTGTTCTCATTCATGAATCTGGACAGACTTTGCCGGTCCTCGATACCATCAGAGAAAACGGACAAATCATTCATATTGTGGCACAGATGCCGGATGAGCCAGAAGGCCATTGGACAGCCAGGGTCGACGCAAGCCGTCGTCAGCGAATCTCTGTGCACCACAGCGCAACACACCTACTCCATGCTGCATTACGTCAGGTTTTAGGTCCTCATGTGCAACAAAAAGGCAGTTTGGTCGGCCCAGATTACCTGCGTTTCGATTTTTCGCATGGGGCCCCTCTGACTGAAAGCGAGGCGAGACACGTGGTTGAGTTGGTGAATCAAAGAGTATTGCAAGCGATTGATCTTAAAGAAGAAACTGGCGTATCTCTCGAAGAAGCGACCGAAAGAGGTGCGATGGCCCTTTTCGGAGAAAAGTATGGTGAAACCGTTCGGGTGATCACTTTCGACCCGAGTTTTAGTATTGAACTGTGTGGAGGCACACATATTCGGAATACTGCCCAGATTGGGAGCTTTTATATTACGGCTGAAACAGGCGTGGCTGCTGGGGTTCGGCGCATAGAAGCGGTGGGCGGACAAGCAGCATGGCAATTTGTGTGTGAGCGAATGGCCGAGTGGCAACAGATCAATGAATCACTGAGATCTCCCCGCAATCTTCCGGAACAAGTCCTACGAATTCAGCAAGAACTTGCTATGTTGCGAAAGGAGCTTGAAAAAAGGAACGAGCAAGCCATATCCGTCCTCCAGAAGGATCTTTCTACGCAATACACTGAACATTCAGGGATGCGTTTCTTGATGAAACAGCTTGACGTTGATCATGCCGATCACTTGAAAAAAATAGCCTCTGGATTGGTCAATCAAAGTGGACTATCAGCTGTGGTATTGGGTGCGGTGCATGCAGAAAAGGCCAGCGTGGCCATTTCCATTCATTCATCCCTGATTGGCTTGGATGGCATCACATCGGGGAGTCTCGCCAAAGCTGCAGGTACGTTGCTGGGAGGATCAGGCGGCGGATCACCACAAATAGCCATGGCGGGCGGCCCAGAAAAATCAAAACTGAAAGAAGCTTTGAATCATGTCAATGAAATGTTTTTAGCTCATTTTAAAGCCAAATGATCCATCCCGTGAAACAAACTGAAGAACATGCATATGAACTGGTGGTGGGCCTTGAGGTCCACGCTCAGTTGACTACCCGCTCAAAGGCATTCTCGTCGGATCCGACCGAATATGGTGCTGCGCCCAATACCCAGGTCAGCCCCATAACCTTAGGACACCCTGGAACGCTCCCCCTTCTGAACCATCAAGTTGTTGAAGATGCCATCCGCTTGGGGCTTGCCTTAAATTGCCACATTAGGGAGCGAAATGAATTCGCGCGTAAGAATTACTTTTACGCTGATTTGCCAAAGGGATATCAGATCACACAGCACACCACGCCAATTGCTACAGAAGGATTTATGGATCTCAAGCAGGCCGATGGACAGGTATTCAGGCTTCGTATCACCCGTGTGCATATGGAGGAGGACGCAGGAAAAAGCATGCATGACCAGGATGCATTCGACTCACTCATAGACCTAAACCGCTGTGGTGTTCCACTACTGGAAATTGTTACTGAGCCCGATATTCGCAGTGCTGCCCAAGCCGGACAATACCTCACCGAGTTGCGGCGCTTACTTCGGTATTTAGACATTTGCGACGGCAATATGGAGGAAGGGAGCATGCGATGTGATGCCAACATTAGTGTTCGAAAGAAGGGAAGCGCCCAATTCGGTACCAAAGTCGAGGTCAAAAACATGAATTCTATTCGGCACGTACAAAAAGCCATTGAGCATGAATATGAACGTCAGATAGCCCTGCTTGAAAGGGGGGAAGTCATTAACAGTGAAACCCGGAGTTTCGATGCCGGTCGGGGAAATACCTTCGCACTTCGTTCCAAAGAGCAAGCCAATGACTACCGATACTTCCCAGAGCCGGATCTTCAACCGGTTATGGTGACAGAAGAATGGAAATCGGCAGTGCGTACTGCCATGCCTCCGCTGCCGGCCGAGCTGCTGTACGACTTCACAACACGATGTGGACTGAGTGAATACGACGCCGGTGTTCTGACCGAAACCAAGGAGATTGCATTGTATTACAATGACGCCATAGCGCACACAAAACACTTTAAAGCAGTCGCCAATTGGGTGATGGGGCCTGTCAAATCCTGGATCAATGCCAATGCTTTGTCGATGAAGGATTTTCCGATTTCAGCAAATAGCCTTGCGCGCCTCTGTGAGTTGGTGGAAGAGGGTGGGATAAGTCACACTGCCGCAGTTCAAAAGTTATTCCCAGCTCTTTTAAATGAACCCGAGGAGGATCCTTCTGAGTTAGCGAACCGAATGGGATTGCAACAGGTGCAAGACACTTCTGAATTGACGCGCCTCGCACAAGAGGTGTTCATGGCATGGCCCGAAAAGGTAGCCGCCTACCGATCAGGCAAAAAGGGCATGATCGGGCTGTTTATGGGGGAGCTCATGAAGAAATCAGGGGGAAAGGCAGATCCTAAATTGGCAACAAAGCTTTTGGAGGAGCTTTTGGAAGGTTGAAGCTGGTGTCCATTTCTAATTAACGCATACTTAACACGTCATGGGACATACAAACGATAGATTTGCCTCGAACAGCGACAATCATATGCCCACCTACAAAATCTTGCTTGCGGAAGATACACCAGACGCACGTGAAATCATCGAATATACCTTGAAAAAGGAAGGTTTCGAGGTTTATGTGACCCAAAACGGGCAGGAGGCACTAAAAAAGCTCAAAGAAGTGACCCCCGATGTGATTATTCTTGACGTGATGATGCCCGTACTCGACGGAATTGAGACTTGTCGGCAGATCCGCAAAATGGATCGATTCAAAGACGTTTTGATTGCATTCCTCACCGCCCGAGAAGAAGAATTTGTGGAAGTCATGGGCTTTGAGGTGGGAGCAGATGATTATATCCCCAAGCCCATCAAACCTGCAGCCTTAGTGAGTCGGATCAACGCCCTCATTCGCCGTGCCGCGCTTACCCGAAATGTTTCCCCAACCCGTTTAGAGTGGCCACCACTCCTCATAGATCGAGAAACCTACACAGTGTCACTCAACGGACATGTGGTGCCATTGGCACGCAAAGAATTCGAACTGCTTTATCTGCTGGCATGTTCACCAGGCAAGGTCTTCAACCGAGATAAGATCTTGGAGTTGATTTGGGGTAATGACGTAGTGGTCATCAACCGGACAATCGATGTGCATGTGCGGAAGCTCCGAGAGAAGTTAGGAGATGACTATATTGTAACCATCAAAGGAGTAGGTTACAAGTTTGTCACCCCGTGAAAAACCCCACCCCGCGCGCGCTCGCCTTACTGTCGGGCATCACTTTTTTTATTGCATACCATCCTTTGGCTTGGTTGATGGATTATGGGGATTTCAATGCCTTTACACTCGGCTGTGTATTGAGTCTTTTGGTAGTCATTTTGGTGTTTATCGTAGTTGAGTATTACCTCTACAGAAAAGTAAAGAGCATCTACAAGTTGATTTTTAATCACAAAACAGGGAAATCAGACACAGACTTGGCCGGAATGCTGGCGCATAATCCGCTGGCCGAGGTGACCGGCCAAATCGAAAAGTATCTTCAGGAAAAGGAGCAGGCCAAGCCACGCGAACTGGCCCTCGAACAGTACCGAAAACAGTTCATAGGCAATGTGTCGCATGAACTCAAAACACCTATTTTCAACATTCAAGGTTATGTACATAGTTTGCTCGATGGAGCCATGGATGACCCCATGTTGGCACGCCATTTTCTCAAAAAAGCAGCACGAAGTGCTGATCGGATGGAACAACTCGTGCAGGACCTCCTGAGCATTTCTGAGTTGGAGGGAGATATCGACCTCGATTGGGAGACTTACGATATCCATGATCAGTGCAGGGATGTTTGTGAAGCACTTGAGTTTAAAGCTGGCGAAAGAGGCATCGTTCTCTCGATGAAGCCCGGCCTCCGTCCCCCATTTTTTGTTCGGGCCGATAAAAAGAAAATCCGGCAAGTATTGATCAATTTGCTGTCCAATTCGATACGCTACGGTAAGGAAAAGGGGAGTACCTTCATCGGAATTTATGACATGGACAGCCACTACCTGGTCGATGTGACCGATACGGGGATCGGTATTGAGGCCGAACATCTACCGCGCCTTTTTGATCGATTTTATCGTGTTGATGCGTCCCGTTCGCGCGAACAAGGCGGAACAGGATTGGGCCTGTCGATTGTTAAGCATATTGTAGAGGCCCACGGACAGCAAGTTCATGTCCGTTCCAGCCCAGGCATGGGCACAACATTTGGGTTTACCTTGGCCAAAGCCCCGCTGCAATAATCAAAGGGGGCTGGTGCTTTTTTTGCCACCCCACAGCATCTGCTTCGCGTATATTTGCCCTTATGAAAGCACTTGGTTGGAAAGAGATTGTGTTGTTTGAAGACGATCGCATTATTGTGGTTAACAAGCCACCCCACATCAGCTCGCTCGACGAGCGCACAGCGCATAAGTCTTCGCTGCTTCAAATGGCCCGTGCAGCACACCCCGGTATTATTCTGTGTCATCGGCTCGACAAAGAAACCTCTGGTGTTTTGGTCATGGCGCGTGATGAAGAAACCTATCGCCATGTTTCCATGCAATTTGAACATAGAAAAGTGCTGAAATATTACCATGCAGTGGTGGAAGGGATACACAAAACGGAAAATATGACGGTTGATCTTCCTATAGGCTTGGCGAGAAATGGCTTGATGCGCATCGATTTTTCTGACGGGAAAGAAGCGGTGACCCATTTCAATGCTTTAGAACACTTTAGACATTTCACTTTGATGGAATGTCAGCCTGTTACGGGTCGCACCCACCAAATTAGGGTGCATCTGCATTGTCGGGGGATGCATATTGCGCACGATTTGGAATATGGGGGTAGTGTTCCATTCCTATCGCGGATCAAACGGCATTACCGTATTTCTGAGCACCAGGAGGAGCCCCCCATGATTCGCAGGATGGCACTACACGCCCGGCGGATTGTTTTGAATTATGGCGATGGGCTAAACCTCGATATTGAAGCACCCTATCCTGAAGATATTCGGGTGATGTTGAAGGTGCTCAATAAATATGACGTTTAGGCGTTTTCTTGTGCCTTAATGCTCTGAGTTTTTTGGTTTTGGGCCATTTGGGCCTTCAATCGTTCCGCTTCCTGCTTTGCTTTATCGATTTTGGATTGAACTTCAGCCCTCAGGACATCAGCGTTTTTAGACATGGAAAAGAAATGTATGTTGTTCTCCCACAACCGAATATCATTTTCCAATTCGCTCAACTTAGTTTGTAAACGATTTCGGTCGCGTCGCACTTGTGCATCGGCATCCTGTCCGCCTTCCGATGAGAGGTCCCGCCGTCGCGGGTTCGGACGATCACTTCCGGAATTGGGCCTGTAACGATCTGGATTGCTTGAACGTGAAGAGGCGTGCAATTGATCGTAGTGCATTTGGAGGGCATTGCGGTAACGGTTGTGAATGGCCTCTCTCAGCCGAAGGGGTAGGGGTGGGGCAGCCGTCCACCTGCGCTGAAATGCTTGAAGGGCTTCGAGGTCGGTTTTATGTTCGCCGCTGGCCACAAACGCTTCCACTTCAGCTGCTAACGATGTTAAAAGTTCTTTGGTCTCCGCGTGGCGGGCATCTTGGTCTTTGAAGTACTCTTTTTTTCGGTTGAAAAATACATCTTTAGCGGCTTTGAATCTGCCCCAATACTTCTCTCTTATTTTGTGGGGAAGAGCGTTGCACTTTTTCCAATCGTCTTGCAAAGCGATGAGGGCCTCCGTGGCGGCCTTCCAATCAGTGCTGTTGGCGAGTTCTTCGGCGGCAACACAAATCTTTTCGGCTTCCAGTCGCAGTTGTCCCCATTCTTGTTTCCTATCTTTAAAAAATTGACCCCGTTGCTCAAAAAATGTGGAGAGCAAAGCACGAAAATTAGACCACAATTCATCTTGTTTTTCACGCGATACGGGGCCAATGGCCCGCCAATCAGCCTGAAGCTTGTCTACCTGTTGTCCCAATTCGTTCCAGACAGCCGGCGATGTAGGCAGGCCTTTGTCGAGAATGTCTTTCAGGAGGGTCATGACCTCTGTTTTAAGTCGCAAGTTATCGGCAAAAACAGCATCCATTTCGGCTTGCCGTTCGCGTCTGCGTTCATGGATGCGATCCGATGCCAACTTAAATCTCTGCCACACTTCTTCGCGCTGCTCGCGCGGAACGGGTCCAGTGTTTTTCCAGAGCTCATGCATTCCGGCGAGTGTGCCCAAAGCCTTGTTGAGGTCACTCATCAACATGAGGGACTCCACCTGTTCGCACAATCCGATCTTGAATGCCAGATTCTTTTGCATGTCAAGCTCTTTCAATTCACGGTTGATGCGCAAATTGGCATAGAAGCGATCAATGAGTGCTTGGAACCGCTTCCAAAGTTCCTGTCGTTGCTCTGCAGGTACGTGACCGCTTTCATTCCAGCGTTGTTGCAGTCCTTTTATGGTGTTGGGTTCTAGTTGAATCCCATTTTCTTCTTGTTCGACCGCTTTTGAGAGTTCTGCAAGGATTTCTTCTTTCCTTCTGAGGCCTTCCGCTTGTTCTCTGTCGCGCTGCTCTCGTTCTTGTTGGCGGCGTTGCTGGTATTTGCTTAGGGTATCCAAAAACAACAAGAACAAGGGGTCGGGATCTGGGGCGTAGTCTTCTTCCGTGCCCCCCGCGGCCAGAAACGCAGCACGTGCCAAGCGTTTCTCCATGTCGAAGCGGTCGTTGAGCACTGAGCGCAACACTGCAATCTGATCCCGCTGGGCTCTGAGGTTGGTGTGCCTACAAGACTCTGTGAGCAGGGTGACCAATGTTGCGGTATCCATGGCATCGAGCATTTCGGCCGTCATCGTGGGATCGTTAACCTCTGTTTCTTCCGTGAAACCTGGGTTCTCGAATTCCTCGTTGGGTTCAACGTCGGTTTGATGGTTTTCTACCCTGACATCTTTTGAATCTAGGTGGCTTTGTGTGCCGTGTATTTCATCTGATTCAATTTCCGTTTCGGATGGCGACTTGGCGGAAACCGAAATATCATTACCAACGGGGACGTTGGATGTACCTGCTGACCCTACTTCCTGCACTTCGGAAGCCGTCGTTTGGCCTGTACCACTCAATTCTGGTAGCATTGAACCCTGCTCTAAGTCGCCCTGCATCATGTACTTTTAATAACAATTGATAAAAAATGACCTGCAAACTGCAAAAATACGGAAATTTGCAGGCCTTGCCAAAGAAAAAGTCCGATTTAACCGATGAATAACAC
>CAIVQI010000109.1 GCA_903908015.1 uncultured Bacteroidota bacterium | reverse complement strand
GTGAAGTTCGCAGTAATGACTTCGTCGCCCGGTTTCAGATTGAGTGCCATCATAGCAATTTGCAGGGCGTCTGTACCATTGGCGCATGGGATGACGTGTGCATCCCCCAAATATTGGCTCAGTTCTGTTGCAAAGGACTTGACAGCGGGGCCATTAATAAATGCGGTGTTATCAATGACCTCGCGAATTCCCCGGTCGATGTCTTCTTTAATTTCTGCGTATTGGGATTTCAAATCCACCATGGGAATCATGCTCATATGCTGACAGGTTTTTATAAAATGCAAAGATACAATGATGGGCATCTTGCTTCCAAATGGCGCCAACAAGTCAAATACTGAAGATGAATGGCAGTAGGCACGACCGGTGAATGAAAAAATCATCGGTATATTTGTCCAATGAGTCATTTACTGAACAAAGAGGCTGGCGAGGGCCTCACCCCGATTGGTCAAATCGGGGTGCCTGCACTGATTGAGCGGATCACGGCGCAGAAGGCTTACCGTCAACCTTCAACCCAATTAGGGGTGGGTGATGACGCAGCGCGCATCCGATCACTTCCAGGCGACGAGTGGGTGGTGACCACCGATATGATGGTGGAGGGGGTGCATTTCGATACAACTTATTTTCCTCTGATGCATCTCGGGTACAAAGTGGTGGTGGCTGGAATCAGTGATGTGGTCGCCATGAATGCGGTGCCGCGACAAATTCTACTGGCTTTGGCGATTTCCGCTAAATATACCGTGGAGGCCATTGAGGAGTTGTATAAGGGTGTCCATGCAGCCTGTGCGGAGTATGGGATTGATTTGGTGGGGGGTGATGTGACTTCGTCGACGGGGGGGCTTACCATAACGGTTACGGCAATTGGTAGCGCCCCGGCGGATCGATTAATAGGTCGAAGTGGCGCACGCAAGGGGGAGCTCATTTGCGTGAGTGGCGACTTGGGAGCGGCCTTTATGGGGCTGAACTTATTGGAGCGTGAGAAGCGCGTTTACCGAGAAGATCCGGGCATCCAGCCCGATTTTGGGGCCTATGAATATCTGCTGCAGCGGCAAATTCGTCCGGCGGCCCGCATTGATTTGTCGGCCGCTTTTGATGCCTTGGGTTGTTTGCCCACAGCACTTATGGACATTAGCGCAGGTTTGGGTAGAGACATTGCGGCGCTGTGCCGGGCCTCCGGCGTGGGTTGCCGGATCTATGAAGACCGAATTCCCATCGATCCGTTGGTGCACGAATTGGCAGCGCAGTTTCAGATCGATCCAACCCTTTGTGCGCTGAGTGGCGGTGAAGATTACGAGCTTTTGTTTACCCTACCCGCCTCAATGCGTGAAAAACTGGAGGGTCATCCGGATATCAGTATGTTGGGTTACATGACTGATGCAGGGGACGGGCACATTCTGGTGTCGCACAGTGGGCAAGAGCACGAATTGCACCGCAGAATGTACACCCCTGGGGAGCATTAAGGTTGGGATTTTTGTGCCTAATTTCCTATTTTTAAATTTTAATCGATTGTTCATGTTCAAAAATGACATTCATATGCTTGTAGGATTCAATGGGGGGAAGATGAGTAACATTTCATTTCAAGTCGTTTTTATTGGCTTTTTTCTGTCCCTGTTTTGTTTGAATCCAGTATTTGCCCAGCCCGGCTATACCATTTCTCAGCCTGCGTGGGCCAACCCACCAGCTCTTACAGGTGGCACTGCTATCACTTTTCCGACCCAGAATGATGCCATTGCCTCTGTAATTACCATTCCATTCTATTTCCGTTTTTATGGAAATAATTACAATACCTTATACATTAATACCAATGGCTGGGTGGCCTTTACTGCTCAGGTTACGGCTACGGCGAACACCAATGCAAATCCGGTGAATTTGCAGAGTAGTGCCAACAATACCCCTAAAAACTGCATTATGGGGCCTTGGCAGGATTGGAACAATAC
>CAIVQI010000108.1 GCA_903908015.1 uncultured Bacteroidota bacterium | reverse complement strand
GGGCGCCATTCCAGTATGCCTTCGGACGGGCGCGCTGCCCAAGTGCACAGTCAGCCGAATGATCCCAACAGCCTTGATGCCACTGAAGTCGTTCCCGGCGCGCTCGAGGTCGTTCCCGGCGCGCTCGAATTCGTTCCCGGCGCGCTCGAGGTCGCATGTTCTAACGAAAACCCCCAAGGGATTAATATGCGTCCGACTTGTCCGATTATTTGGACATTCGACGCCCGGCAGCGCCGATTGCCAGAAATGTTTCGGCCCGACCTCGACTACCTGTTGCTCGATCCAAGTGTTTTTCTCACCGACTTAAACCAGCCGCTAAGCCCGGTCGACTTGCCCAAAAGTTGGGCGGGACTGTTTGAACAAAACCGATGCTTTTTGGAGATCTCATCGAATATGCATCACCCGATGGAATGGGTGAATTCGTTCAAGCCCTATGGGGTGGGCCTGTCGGGGCAAGCAGAAACAGCGGTGGGCAAACGCGACTACTCCGCCTGGCAGGAATTCACTGATCTGTTGGAAGAGGCTGGGCTGCGCTGACTGGAAATTCATCGGTGAATTCGGCGCACATATAATGGATTTTCTTGCCCTCAGCGAGGAACCGCGATTCATACGTTGTTTGAATGTCCACTGCTGGTCCGAAGACATCCCCGGCGTACAGATCGTAGGTCAGAGAATGCACCTTCATACACGCATTGCGCCAAGTCTCCACGCTGAACGCAAAAAGGTTTGGATCGTCGGTTTTCAAATGAATCCGAGCCCCTGGTCGAAGTATGCGGTGATAGAGATGCAAAAACCGCAGGGATGTGAGCCTTTTCCGTTCGCGGGATGCGCGGGGCTGGGGGTCAGGAAAGGTGATCCAAAGTTCTGAGACTTCATCCCGGCCAAAGTAATCAGGCAGCTGTTCGAGTCGACAGCGCAGAAAAGCCACATTCGACAGGTTCAGGTCGCGACTTTTCGTGGCTCCGTGCCACATGCGCGCCCCCTTAATGTCGGCCCCAATCACGTTCCAATCCGGTAAACGAGTAGCCAAACCAAGTACGTAATTCCCTGTTCCGCAACCCACCTCCAAAACCATAGGGTGGTCGTTGCCCCAAAAATTAGCCCATTGACCGGGCATGTCGACCGGATGCTGCAGCACATGCGGCATCTGGTCCATTTCATCGAAATGAATGAGTTTGCGGCGCGACAAAATCCGTTAAGGTTTATTCTTCAGCGCCACATAAGATTTCCCTTCCTGCATGTCGAACACCAAATCAGACAAGTTCTCCTTGCAGAGCGTATCACGGATGCTCTCGCGCAAGAACTTAAATTTGTGGTGCACCGGGCAAGGATGGCTGTCGGAGCACAACTTCAATCCAATGCCGCAACGCTCGAACAAGTCGAGGCCATCGATGGAAGCCACCACGTCGAGTAGGTTGGTCTCCTCCGGTTTTCGTCGCAGGGTAAAACCACCATTAGGCCCTTTTACGGAATTCAGTAACTTATTCTTCACCAGCATTTGCAGGATTTTGCTGAGAAAATGAACCGGGATGCCTTGGTTGACCGCTATTTCACGAAGTCCCACATTTCGGTCCTCTGATGCATTCATGGCAATATAGAGCATGGCTTGGAGGCCGTATTCACATGATTTAGAAAACATAAACCGGGCTAAAACGGTGAAGGTGTGATGGAATTAAGGGACAATAATAGTAAATTATCCGTAATTCGGTTTTTCACAACAAGGCGCCACCTTATAACAGCCTGACGTCATGTCGCAAATCAAATTTGAATGGCTTTTTCAGATTCAATTTTCAAACTCAGGCCGAGGCCGTAGCGCGGTGTATCGCCCTCAGGTATTGATGAATGGTGTTTTCTAAGCCAAAATAAAGGGCATCGCAAAACAAGGCATGCCCGATTGACACTTCGAGTAGTGCGGGCACCCGCGCCACAAACATAGTTAGGTTTTGCAGCGATAAATCATGCCCCGCGTTGAGTCCGAGGAGACCTGCAGCCGCCACTTCAGCTGCCGCAACAAATGGTTTCACGGCTGCTTCGGGGTCATGGGGGTATACGCGTGCATAGGTTTCGGTGTACAACTCGATTCGGTGGGTGCCTGTGCGTATGGCCTCTTCCACCATGCGGGGGTTGGGGTCTACAAACAAAGACGTACGAATGCCCGCCTCCTGGAACAAAGACACCATATCGGACAGGTATTCGCGCTCGCGCACCACATCCCAACCATGGTCGCTCGTCAGTTGTTTCGTGCCGTCCGGCACCAGCGTCACCTGCGTTGGCTTCACCGCCAGTACCAAATCGGTAAACGACTGCTCCTTCGGATTGCCCTCCATATTGAACTCCACCGAAAGCGCTGGCGCTAAGTCAAGTACATCCGACCGACGAATATGCCGCTCGTCGGGACGTGGGTGCACAGTAATGCCCTCCGCACCAAAACGAATACAATCGAGGGCGATTTGGAGCAGGTTGGGGTTGTTGCCCCCCCTGCTGTTGCGCAGGGTTGCGGCCTTGTTGATGTTCACGCTGAGGCGCACGGGCATAATCCGACAAAAATAGGTGAATCGAAATCA
This sequence comes from uncultured Bacteroidota bacterium, assembly GCA_903908015.1. Lineage (GTDB taxonomy): Bacteria > Bacteroidota > Bacteroidia > UBA7662 > UBA7662 > F1-60-MAGs140. Next base: position 4,173 of record CAIVQI010000108.1, on the reverse strand, counting down.
GAACGCAAAATGGGCGTAGACCGGACAATGGTCGGACGCGAATGGCGGCCGTCGACCTGGTGGCCCATCGATCTCATACCAACGGGGAGCGGGTAAGTTACGATACCATATGTAGTCGATTCGCGCGCCTGATTGTTGGCCATCAAACCCATAAAAACTGCCCTCACTACCCCCCTTCTTTTCAGCCTGGGTGTGTGCATCGAGCCATCCGGCGGCCGACAAAGCGCGGATGGAAGCGGACTCAGGACGGTCGTTGAAATCACCGAGCAACAAAACTGGATCTGATTGCGATACCCGATCGGCCATTGACATCATCAGGGCCACCGATTCGGCACGCGCCTGCACCCCCTGATGATCAAGGTGGGCGTTGAACACCCATACACTTCGCTTTCCCCGCACCGATTCGAGTTGAACCCAGGTGCATATTCGGGGTAGGGCGGCATCCCAACCCTTCGAAGGCTTCTCGGGGGTTTCCGACAACCAAAACACCCCCTGTTGCAGCAGCCTGAACCGCAGACTATCATAGACAATCGGCGCGTATTCACCAGCCTCGCGACCATCGTCGCGCCCCACACCCACCCATTGATAGCGGGCTGGCATCAATTGACGCAGTTCTTGTAATTGACCATGAAGCACTTCCTGCATGCCAATAACCCCAGCTTGCTGGGCCATCAACTCCCGAACCAAGCGCTCCTTTCGCAGCGACCAGCGATTCGTTCCATCGTCCGGATTGTCATATCGAATATTATAACTCGCAACCACAAGGCCCGCTCGCTGCCATCGTCCAAAGGCCACCCGTCCGACCCAAGCAAACAACACAAACAACAGAATCACCAGCCACAAACGCAGCGGTAGAATATCGAAATAGCGAAACCAGTAGGGCATCAACGGGGGCGTCTATTAAAGCGAAAAGCTCTCGCCACAGGCACAGGTGCGCGTTGCATTGGGATTGTGAAAGTGAAATCCCTTACCTTGCAACCCATCGGAGTAATCGAGCTCCGTGCCAATCAGGTAGAAGAAGCTCCGCTTGTCGCATGCCAACATGAGGCCTTTGTCGCTGAACTGCTCGTCGCCCGCTTCCGGTGCGGCCACGAACGACATCCGGTAGGACAGACCCGAACAGCCTCCGCTTTCTACCACCACCCGAACCACCGGCGTATGGCGGTAGTCGGGCTCCTGGAGCATGCTATGTACCCGCTCGGCTGCGCGTTCGCTGATGCTGATCATATCCTGCAAAAATAATCATCTCAGCTTAATTTTGCGGCATGAAACACCCCGCCGATTTAAAAATAAGCGATTTCACCTATGAACTCCCTGAAGCGCGCATTGCGGCCTTTCCACGCGCCGACCGATCCGCATCGCGCCTTCTGGATGCAGCAGTTGACGGCCTCCACGATCGAATTTTCTCGGAACTTCCTGAGTTGCTTGAGTCGGGGAGCGTACTCCTATACAACAACACCAAGGTCATACCCGCCCGTTTGTATGTGCATCGGCCCACGGGTGCACGGGTAGAATTGCTTTGCCTGAATCCGGTGCAGCAGCCGATGGATCCGGCGCAGCAGCCGATGGATTCAGCGCAGCAGCCGATGGATTCAGCGCAGCAGCCGATGGATTCAGCGCAGCAAAACATAGGGTGGGATGAAGCCCTTGGTCGGACCGGCAACAGTACATGGATCTGCATGGCGGGCAACGCCCGTCGCTGGCGCGACGAACCGCTCACGCTCGAATCAGGTGACCTGCGGCTCACCGCGAAGAAAGTGTCTTCCGAAAACCAACAATTGATGGTTCAATTCCAATGGGAACCCGCTGGGCTCAGCTTCTCAGATGTGCTGCATCGGGCCGGACAGATGCCCATACCCCCCTATCTGCGGCGCGAGGCGCAGGCCATCGACCAACAGCGCTACCAGACCCACTATGCCCGTCATGCTGGTTCGGTGGCCGCACCCACAGCGGGCCTTCACTTCACCCCTGAATTGTGGTCGCGGCTCGACGCCGCTGGGATTGGACGGATGGAACTGACCTTGCACGTCGGCGCTGGCACCTTCAGGCCCGTCACCGCCGATACCATGCGCGGCCACGATATGCACAGTGAGGAATTGCAGGTCGACAAACAGCTGTTGCTTCGGCTGGTTGAACACCTCCAAAAGCCCGATCGCGAACATTTGCCCCTGATTTGTGTGGGCACAACCAGTCTGCGCAGCCTGGAGAGCCTATACTGGATCGGTGCCATGCTGCAGGAAAACGACGAGTACTTACCTGCACCGAGGGCATTTACCCCTTACGACATGGAACATGAGCGGGGAGGCACCCTTCCTGCACCAGAGGAAGCCCTTTCTCGGATCATCCGTTGGCTTGATGCACGTGACCGCATCACCGATCAGGCTCATACCGCGCTGATGATCGCCCCTGGATATCGCTTCCGACTGGCCGACCAGCTCATCACCAACTTCCATCAACCTGGGAGCACCCTCTTGCTGCTGGTTGCCGCTGTGGTGGGCGCCCGATGGCGCGAGATCTACCAACATGCCTTGCACCATGAATATCGTTTTTTGAGTTATGGCGACAGCTCATTGCTGCGCATTCAGCCCGACCATAAATGGAAACGGACATGAACACATCAAATGGGACAGGACATGAACACATCAAATGGGACAGGACATAAATACATCAAGTGGAAACGGACATCATCCCATCAAGTGGAAAAAGACTACAACCCAACAACGGGCCTAATACCATAAACCATCACCGATGAACGCGCCCCTAAACGGATTTCAGGTTGTTGAGCTCGCCACCGTTCTCGCAGGCCCCGCTACCGGACAATTTCTGGCCGAAGCGGGCGCGGACGTACTCAAAATTGAACCCCCGGGCGGTGACATCACGCGCAGTTGGTGCGCACCAGGCGAACAACCCGATCAACACCGAAGCGCCTACTTCTGCGCTGCCAATTGGGGCAAAAAAAGCCGGGTTATGGACCTTGCACACAGCAGCGCGCAAACCGAATTGCGTGCCTTGCTGGCCAACACCGATATTTTGTTGATGAGCTTCAAGCCCGGCGATGCCCGTAAATTCGGGCTCGACCCCAAGGAGCTGCTCCGTGATTTCCCGAGACTCATCATCGGAAGCATCACCGGCTATGGTGAAGAGGACCCCAGAACCGGCTACGACGCGATCATTCAGGCCGAGGCGGGTTTCGTTCACCTCAACGGCATGCGCAGTGGTGAAGGCCACAAAATGCCGGTGGCCCTCATGGACCTGCTGGCGGCGCACCAACTCAAAGAAGGAATCCTGCTCGCCCTGCTGGAGCGGGAGAAAAGTGGGGCGGGACAATGGATCAGGGTTTCGCTCATTGACGCCGCCCTCAGCGCCCTCGCCAACCAGGCCACCAACTACCTGGTGGCGGGCCATGAACCCCAAGCCATGGGTTCTGGGCATCCCAATATTGTGCCCTACGGACAGGCCTACACCTGCAGTGATGGGGTGCGGGTGGTGCTCGCCGTGGGCAGCGACAAACAATTCGCACAGTTGGTGCAGCTGCTCAAAATCGATGCTCCGGAAGTATGGGGCCACGCTGCCGGCCGCATTCAAAACAGATCCGCCATTGAGGTGGCCCTCAGTGAGGCCATAGGAGTACAATCTTCCGAAGCCTTACTCGCGGGCTGTGTCGGGCTAAAAATACCAGCGGGTCGGGTGAACACCTTGCCCCAGGCCCTTGAATTGGCCAAACAACGCGGGATGTTGCATCAGGCAGATGGATTATCAGCCCCGAGAACGGCAGTTTTCCTGAATGAAGACCCCCAGATCAAGCCACCTCCACCCTTACCCAAAAACGAATAAACCCTCAAGGATTGGGGGTTCTGAATATCGAATGACATCGATTTATTCGACGAACCCTCAATTTAGTTTGAATCAACGACACTAACTGCTCATGAGACACAATTTTTGACTTTGGTGCATGTGAATATGGTTGTGGTAAACTACACGCCCTATCGTAGATATTGACAAATCATGACAAACGCTTTGAAGCCTTAATGTTCTATTTTAAACTAGGCTGATTTTTTAAACCATTCAGCTCATTACCTGCTTTGATAATATTTAAGTTGGCCGAAACAACAGTAATTAAAGAAATAAGAGATGTGCCACCAGCCAATATAACGGTACCTGCTGCTCCAATAG
>CAIVQI010000107.1 GCA_903908015.1 uncultured Bacteroidota bacterium | reverse complement strand
TCCTGGATGGACAACTTGTTCTTGTCTGCATACGCAGCCGCATCTACTTTCAAAATGTTCAATTTTTGCTCCCACGATGCAGCGATTGATTCGACAAATCGCTGATCACGATCACTTTCCTCCCCTCTCAACTGGAAATTCATATGAAGCCAGGTTGCATTATACCCCGCAGCCTTCAGCAAATGTGCCAAGACCATGGAATCTACCCCGCCGCTGATGGCCAGAAATACAGGTGCGGATTCGGGCTTGATTCCGAATGCCTGCATGGACTCCTCAAAAGATGCGCGAATGGGCATATCAGATTAGGTTGTCATAAGCCCCCCGAAGCTCATTGTAGGCGTGTTGTTCGCCCAGTTTTTTTGCTGCGTTCATGCCTTGCTCGTAGACTTCAATGGCCTTGGACTCATCTCCTCGTCGCTCATGGAGTTTCCCCAGGTGGTAATAACTCCCCACATAATCGGGGTTTTGAGCGAGCAGGGATTCGAATAAACGAAGAGCCTCGTCGTCCCTACCCACCTTGATCTCCTCCAGGGCCAGGGCATGGTTTAGGAAGGGATCGTTGGGCTGTTCCGCCAGCAGGTTGTGTAGAAGTTGGAGACGGTCCATGTGGATATTCAAGGTCAACAGAGTCGGGCCTTTCCGGCAGGGGCACTTACCTTTGCAACACGAATAAAATCAATTCCTCAATCTGCCATTATGAAGATACTGGTTTGCATCAGCAAGACGCCCGACACCACGGCAAAAATAGCTTTCACCGATAACAACACGAAATACGATACCAACGGCGTACAGTGGATCATCAACCCCTACGACGAATGGTATGCACTGGTCCGTGCCATTGAATTGAAAGAAGCCGATGCCTCTATTGCACTGCACCTGATTTCCGTCGGCGGTGCGGATGCCGAACCGATCCTTCGTAAAGCACTGGCACTTGGTGGCGATGAAGCCATTCGGGTGAACATCGACTGTGATGACAGCTACGTGATCGCGACTCAAATAGCAGAAGTAGCAAAAGCGGGCGGATACGACCTGATCCTCACCGGTAAGGAAACCATCGACCACAACGGATCTTCGCTGGGGGGAATGGTTGCGGAACTACTCGACCTCCCTTATGTATCCCTTGCCACCAAACTGGAACTGAACGGATCCACCGCCAGCGTGACCCGCGAGATAGATGGCGGACAGGAGCTGAATGAAGTATCACCCCCCTTAGTGATTAGCGCGCAAAAAGGAATGGCCGAAGCTCGGATTCCGAATATGCGGGGCATCATGGCCGCTCGTACCAAGCCACTGAACATAGTAGAGCCCGTGACTGTTCAACCCCTCACCTCTACGGTTTCATTTGAAATGCCGCCTGCCAAGGCCGGCGTGAAACTGGTAGATGCGGAGAATGTGCAGGAGTTGGTGAGGTTGTTGAAGGAAGAAGCGAAGGTAGTTTAGAGTTTAGGGATTAGGGTTTAGAAAAATCTTCACCTCCTAAACACTAAACGCTGCTCTCTAAACAAGTACAAACAAATTTAAATTTCGAATATTATGATACTTGTATTCTT
>CAIVQI010000106.1 GCA_903908015.1 uncultured Bacteroidota bacterium | reverse complement strand
GTTCAAGGGTATAGAGACAGCAGTGAATGGGGTTCACATACAGGAGTTGATCATCGACATAGCAGCCTCCCGCGTCGGGTTGGTCGGCCCTGTACAAGTACGATAGTTGTAGGTGTTCGTGGCCTGTGGGGTGAATTCTCCAAGATGCGCGGCCCGTAGATTCGATGAGGATGTTTGATCCATCAGGGGTGGTACACCGCAGGCCGCGGAGGTTGCGCGAAAAATGCCCAAGTTCGTAGCGGCCCGGACGCCATTCAGGCAGGTAAACTTCCAGCGCTTTTGATGCTTCGTCATGGTTCAGCTGGAGCTCCATGTGCACCCGCAGGTGTGCGGGTTCTTCTCGATCGCGTTCTATTCGGTAGTGAATCATAATTGCTGATTTCTATTGGTTTTTTTCTTTTTTCCCTTTATCTTTGCACTCCTTAAAAATTCCGGTTATGAAAAGGACTTTCCAACCTTCTGTACGTAAGCGCAGAAACAAACACGGGTTCCGCAGTCGGATGGAGACCCCAACCGGTCGCGCTGTTCTGGCTCGTCGCCGCGCCAAAGGTCGTCATAAATTGACGGTTTCCGACGAAAAGCGCCACAAAGCCTAAGCGCCAGGTCGCGTTTCCTTCGTTCATTTCCCTTCTAGTTTGACTTTGTAGCATTATTTTTCTCTGCGTGATGGGTCATACTTTTCCCAAGACGCACAGGTTGGGTAGTCGCAGCCAAAAGGAGAGGCTTCTCAAGGAGGGCAAGAAAGTCTTTTCACACCCCGTATTGTTGCGTTGGTTGCCCCGAGCAGTCCCAGACATCAACGCTGGGTCTACTGTTGCTGGCGATTGTCCAGCGCAAGTGATGTTCTTGGTAGCGAAAAAGAAATTTCCGCGGGCCGTAGACCGCAACAGCATCCGCAGAAAACTTCGTGAGGCCTGGCGCCAGCACGCCCAAGATTGCCTGCCAGGAACATCCGATGTCGTGTATCCCCCTGTGTTTTTGGTACACTATGTGGCGGCAGTCACCCTTTCGTATGCGGACATCCGAGAGGCGCTGTGCGATGCACTTGGGCGGCTTCCCCGGCAGGAGGTTCCTACATCTTCTGCCCTATGAAATGGATTTTTCTGGCCCTGATTTGGCTCTATCAGCGCCTGTTGTCTCCCCTGCTCCCTGCGTCATGTCGCTACCATCCTACCTGTTCGGCTTATGGGATGGAGGCCATTCGACGTTATGGTGCATTCAAAGGTGGATGGCTCACGCTCAAAAGGATCGGACGTTGTCATCCTTGGGGAGGCCATGGTCATGACCCGGTGCCTTGATCATTATTGACCCATGTTCAGCTTTTCACGGAATATCGGGGTATTCGGAAAATAAATAGGCCTTGCCTGCGTATTTTTGAGCCTGATTCTTGTTGGTCGGAATATGCCGTATGGGTTTGCCGGCCTTCATTGAATCGCTGCCATCTGAAAACCATAGCTTTATATGTCACATATTTCATCGAACAAAAACCCACATCAATCAGAGTCGAAGGACAACGCTGGCGCTTTTAATGCGCCTATCAACCCCGTTGGTTCGCCAAAACAAGCCCAGACCATTTGGGGTTCAGCGCGACGCAAGTTACACCGAGGCATTTGGGTACTTTTGACCGGCAGCGTGCTTGTGGGCGCCACGGCCGCGGGCGATCAATACTTTGAGCTGTCGAAAAACATGGAAATTTTCGCAACCCTCTACCGCGAAGTCAATACCTATTATGTCGACGACATCGACCCGGCCAAATTCATTCGCACGGGTATCGACGCCATGCTGAAGAGCCTCGATCCCTACACCAATTATATACCGGAATCGGAAATTGAGAGTTTCAGGCTCATGACCACCGGACAGTATGGTGGGATTGGAGCCTTGATTTCAAAACAAGATGATTATGTGGTCATTGCTGATCCTTATGAAGGCATGCCGGCGCAAAGGGCGGATATCAGGGCGGGTGATATTCTGCTGGAGGTAGACGGACAAAGCGTTAAGGGCCGAAACACAGATGATGTGAGTAAATTATTGAAAGGACAGGCCAAATCAGAGGTAACGGTACTCATCCGCCGAGAGGGTGAAAGCAAGCCCCTCGAGAAAAAGGTGATGCGGGAGGAAATTAAGATATCGAGCGTCAGTTACAGTGGAATGCTCGATAAGAACACAGGATATATCAATTTGAGCGGCTTCCGTACGGGGGCGGGGGAGGAAGTCAAACAGGCCCTGCAAGACCTCAAGAAAGAGGGTATGACCCAATTGGTGTTTGACATGCGGGGCAACCCCGGCGGATCCTTGGATGAGGCTGTTCGTATTTCAGGCATGTTCATTTCGCGGGGTAGCCTGGTGGTGCGTACCAAAGGCAAGGTGAAGGAGTGGGAGAAGGACTACAACTCCTATTATAACCCAGAAGACACGACCATGCCCATCGTGGTGTTGATCGACGGTTCAAGTGCTTCAGCCTCAGAGATTGTTTCAGGCACGATCCAAGACTACGACCGCGGTGTGGTGGTCGGACAAAAATCATTTGGCAAAGGGCTCGTGCAAACGGTCAAAAGCCTGAACTACAACACCCAGGTGAAGGTCACCACCGCAAAATATTACATCCCCAGTGGTCGCTGCATACAGGCGGTCGATTATGTGGGAAAAGACAGCCTCAATCGTCCGGTAAAAACCCCTGAGTCGTCGCGCGTGGCCTTTAAAACCCGGAATGGTCGGGTGGTTTACGACGCCGGTGGGGTGAGCCCCGACCTCGCTGTTGAACCAGCCCAATTGAGCAATATTACAGCGGTATTGATTGGAAAACGACACATTTTCGATTTCGCGACGCGCTACCGCAGCCAACATACACAACTGCCGGCCTCTCCCGATGAGTTTGAAGTGAGTGATGCTTTGTTTGCAGAATTCCTGACCTATCTGCGTGACAAAGACTATACTTATACCACAGAAAGTGAGAAGGCGTTGGAGGAATTCAAGGAAAAGGCCGTTAAGGAACAGTATTTTGACCAGGTTCAGTCGCACTACGATGCCCTAATGGCGGAGAAGAAGAAGAGCAAGGAACAAGATTTAGAGCGCCATAAAGCAGAAATCAAGTATTTTCTCGCACAGGAGTTGGTGTCGCGCTATCATTTTCAGAAAGGCCGCCTGCGCTCGGCGTTTCGGATGGACGAGGAGCTCGTGGAGGCCCGTAAGTTATTGAACGACAAAGAGCGCTTCCAAAAACTGCTGCAGCCCTAGGATGGATAAAGAACAAGTTGTGCGCCCTCAATTGTCTTAATCGTGCATTGGATTCAGTTGGTTCATCCTCAATTGTCTTAATCGTGCATTGGATTCAGTGGGTTCATCCTCAAATGACTTAATCGTGCATTGGTTTCAGTTGGAGACCGTTCAATTGCTCGGGGCCGGACTATTGAGTGGATTTTTAGG
>CAIVQI010000105.1 GCA_903908015.1 uncultured Bacteroidota bacterium | reverse complement strand
CCCTTACTACCACCAAACCACCAATCCTCGTTGCCCGTTACCGACAAAGACCTCAGATTCGTGCCTTTGCCGGTTGCCATTTTGGCGTATCTGGCATCAATCTCACCGGATCCGGTGTCTGCTTTGCTCTCTACTTCTACTTGACCATCGGCCGTGTCTGTTTTGCCCTTGACTTCTACCTGACCAGCGGCGGTGGCTGATGTGATGATCAGGATGTTTAATAATCCCAAAATGATTTTGAATCGCCTTACTCCCATATCAATTCACAAAGATCCAATTCATACGCTCTTGCACCGTTTGGCGACAACTTCCATTGAGCCTTACGACTGAACTCTGCCCTTCTGTTTAATCGCCAGGAAGCGGCATCAGGTCGCCTGTTGTTGTTCTCATCGGAAAATACCGTAATGGTATAGGCGCCAGGCAAAAGCCTGAGTGAGGTCTTCCCATCGGCCCACTGACCTTGCTCTGCATCCATAAATCGAAATACGCCGCATGTGTAACCGCTGGCATCAACGATCTCCGCAATGAATCCCGTCCCGACTTTAGTGGTCAATTCGGCACATTTTTCTGGTGTATTTATTACAATATTACTAATCACAATGTTCTGGCTGTCTGGAACGACCTTAAAAATCTGAACCACAGAATCGAACAACTGTTCACCCGCCCCAATGATTGCCCCGCGGGGAATAAATAATTTATAGATCTTTCCCGGGTTCAACCCTTGTGGCACAAGAATGGAGAATGATCCTTCACCTTGCTGCCATATCGCACCTCGTTGAACGGTTTGTCCAGTCATAGTATCTACCCACATTACTTGCGCAGCGTCTATTCGTTGCAACGGCCTATCGGAGGAAAAAGGCAAACGACTATGGCCTGCACACAACTCCGGGACGCCTCCCGATAACGCTTTTAACTGTGGGAAGACACTTTTGGCTGTATCAGTCATCATCCGTGGATCTACAAGGGTCTTGGGCCTCCTGAAGATGGTGTCTGTGCGGTGAAGCAATGTACAAAATGCAACCACCCCACCCAATTCAGCTCGATTGTATGCTTCTCCCACAAAAACAAAAACTGTATCTCCCTTCCAAAAAGGAAAATGAGTGAATGTGTCACCCGGCGTTTTGCCTAATATTTCCCAATGACATACCGAAGGACGTGCACTAAAAGTAATTCCAAGCCATCCGGGCCATTTTTCTGAATACTCCACGACACGAGATTGCTCATCTCGATCTATAGTGAGTCGCATCATGCACATCAAAGAGGAGTCATAAAGACCTTGTTTTGGGCGCAGTGGTACGTCAGCAAAATCGAATGACTCGCCTGCTTGATACAATCCATCTTTGCTCTCATCGGCCCATACAAATAAGCGGAAGCTTCGATCGGGTAAATATCCCAAATAGAACTGCCCACTGTCGTCTGTCGTTGTCCAATAGCGCGCCTTTCGACCATACACAACAGAGTCGCCTGCGTCGATCCAATCATACAACCCTACCCGAACATTGGGCCTTGCCTTCGAGCCCAGCGCATCCACAACCTTCCCCGAAACCCAGCCCGTATCAATCATTAAACCAGTTGAAAATACATACTTGAAATCCTTATGCTTGTTGCCCTCGGTGAAATCCACCAGCGCATCACCCAGATACAATACGTAAGTGGTGGCCGAATCTAAGTTCACATCACCAAAATCGACCTCGATCCGATTCAGGGCTTCCCTGATCATTGGAAGTTTGTTGGTCTCGGGCAAAAACCGTATCGCGCCTCTGTTTTGAATTCTCACAAATTCATTAAACTGCCAGGTGATTTTATCGCCCTTAAAGCGCGTCGAGCCTGTAACGGGCTGTGCATG
>CAIVQI010000104.1 GCA_903908015.1 uncultured Bacteroidota bacterium | reverse complement strand
TGCCCACCGCTGTTTCTGCTTGCCCCGACAGGCCCACCCCATAGGGCTTGAACGAATTCACCCATTCCATCGGGTGATGCAAATTCGATGAGATCTCCAAAAAGCATCGGTTTTGTTCAAACAGTCCCGCCCAACTTTTGGGCAAGTCGACCGGGCTCAGCGGCTGGTTTAAGTCGGTGAGAAAAACAATTGGATCGAGCAACAGGTAGTCGAGGTCGGCCCGAAACAATTCTGGCAGTCGGCGCTGCCGGGCGTCGAATGTCCAAATAATCGGACAAGTCGGACGCGTATTAATCCCTTGGGGGTTTTCGTCAGAACATGCGACCTCGAGCGCGCCGGGAACGACCTCGAGCGCGCCGGGAACGACTTCAGTGGCATCAAGGCTGTTGGGATCATTCGGCTGACTGTGCACTTGGGCAGCGCGCCCGTCCGAAGGCATACTGGAATGGCGCCCGTCCGATTCCATTCCGTAGCTTGATGCTGCTCCCTGCACCGGATACGCCTCTTTGGATGGGGCAGATGCGAAAAGCGCTAAGTCACGCGCATGAATTTGGAGTACCGGCACTGGCCCGCTGATCCACTGCTGGATGTCGCGGTAATCCTCACGTGAAATCCCTTCCCCGCTTGATGGATACCAGGGAAAACCGATGAACTCGGCAGCAGCAGCAGAAGCAAAGCGGGCATCGCTGAGGTGACGAACCGAGCGGAAGTAGAGTTGCAGGTGCATGATGATTGAATTTACGGGATTTGACTAGGTTTGTGGGTTGATTGTTGCCGGCAGCGCAGCAAAAATAGGTGAATCATGAACCCAAATCAGAAGCCCGATTTTTTTGAACAGGTATTTCAGGTGGTTCGGCTGATACCGGTCGGACGAATTACAACCTATGGGGCGATCGCCCGTTATCTGGGTAGCGCACAATCGGCCCGGATGGTGGGCTGGGCCATGAATGCTTCCCATCAAGTGCATCCCCAGGTTCCCGCGCACAGGGTTTTGAACCGAAGCGGTTGTTTAACCGGCAAAATGCATTTTGACGAACCAAATGCCATGCAGTCGCGATTGGAAGCGGAGGGTATCATGGTGGTCGGCGACCAGGTGCAGGATTTTGAACGGGTGTACTGGGATCCATCGCAGGAACTGGCGCTCTGACTTGGCCGATTTTCATCATATTTGTCTTTTACGGCCTGGGATCGAATGGACCACCAGCGTCCACCGCCATCTAAAAAATCGATTTTTGCCCCTCCGATATTGTCCAATGAAACAGCAAGAGCAACCGCCACCGTCCGGAATTTCAGCGGCAAAGTTCTTCCAATGGATCGACGAGGGTGAGCACGAGCAGCAGGATTTCAAGGAGACCATCAGCAGTTCCAAGAAAATTGCACGAACGCTGTGTGCTTTTGCCAATACCCGGGGTGGACGAATACTCATTGGGGTGCGCGACAACCGCAGCCTTCGTGGGATAAAAGTCGAGGAGGAACAACACATGATGGAAGCCGCCGCCACTTTTTTTTGTAAGCCTTCCCCCAACATCCAATGCACCCGTGTAGAAATTGGAAAGAAAATCCTATTGGTGGTATCGGTAACGCCTGCCATTGAAAAGCCGATCTATGCCATGGGCGACGACAATAAGTGGTGGGTGCACATCAGGGTGGGCGATAAAACCCTGTTGGCCAGTAAAACTGTGGTCGACGCCCTGCACCGATCGGTATCGGCCGATGGGCGCCTGATCCAATTGGGCACGAAGGAAGAAGGGCTGCTGCGGCACCTGGCCGAACACAGGCGGGTAACCCTCAAGGAATTTGCCAAAATGATGAACATATCCACATGGCGGGCACGCCAGATTGTGGTGGGGCTCATCAGTGCCGGACTTCTCGAGGTGCATGCAGGGGGGCATGAGGAATTCTACACCCTCGCTTAGTACCCCAAATCTTTTTGTTCTTTCCGCTTTTCGTATTGTTTTTTTTCCTATATTTGCGCTCCTTAAAAAATAGCTGAATTAAGTGGATACGTTAAGTTACAAAACTGTCTCTGCCAACCGCCAAACGGTTGAAAAGCGTTGGTATCTCATTGATGCCGAAACAGAGATTGTGGGTCGCCTTGCAAGCAAGGTAGCCGGCATGCTTCGTGGTAAGCACAAGCCGTCTTTCACCCCACACGTAGACTGCGGCGATCATGTCATTGTGATCAATGCAGACAAGGTGCGGTTTACGGGCAGCAAACTGACCGACAAAAACTACTTTTTCTATTCGGGTTATCCTGGTGGAAAGCGTTTTGAGTCGGCACGCGACCTGTTGAAGCGGAGGCCTTCCTACGTTGTGGAGAAAGCCATCAAGGGCATGTTGCCCAAAAACCGTCTCGGCAGAGAAATGTTTCGCAGTTTGCACGTTTACGCGGGCAGCGAGCATCCCCATTCTGCCCAGCAGCCTGAAACCATCACCCTAAAATAATATGTCAGCAACCCCAAACAGCAGCCTTGCCAACACCATTGGTAGGCGGAAGAATGCCATAGCCCGGGTCTATGTAAGTCCAGGAAATGGCAACATTGAGGTCAATGGGCGTTCCTACACGGAATATTTTCCCCTTGCTACCTTGCAACAAGTGGTATTGAAGGCGTTTGCCGCCACCCAAACCAATGGGCAATACGACGTGAAAGCCCGCTTGAATGGCGGTGGCGTGAGCGGACAAGCAGAAGCACTTCAGCTGGCGCTTGCCCGTGCCCTCGACCAAATCAACGGAGATTTTCATAGTGTACTTAAGGCAGAGAAAATGTTGACCCGCGATCCACGTATGGTGGAACGCAAGAAATTTGGTCAGCGTAAAGCCCGCCGTCGTTTCCAGTTCAGCAAGCGTTAATCCGGACCTCCAAAATGAATCTACCTACCTACCAGGAAATGCTGGATGCCGGTGTGCATTTCGGCCACCTCAAGCGTAAATGGCATCCCAAAATGGCTCCATATATTTTTATGGAGAAAAACGATATTCACATCATCGACTTACACCGCACATCGGAAAAGTTGCAACTAGCGGCTCAGGCTGTGAAGCAGATTGTGAAATCGGGTCGCAAAATCATGTTTGTGGCCACCAAGAAGCAGGCCAAGGAAATTATTGAGTCGGAGGCACGTCGTTTGGGCATGCCCTTCGTCACCGAGCGTTGGCTCGGTGGTATGCTCACCAATTTCGCCACTGTTCGTCGTTCGATCAAGAAGATGACCAACATGGAGAAGATGGAATCCACCGCTGATTACCAGAATTTGTCGAAGAAGGAGCGGCTGATGATCGGTCGTGAACGCGACAAGCTCAAGCGTGTATTGGGTGGTATCGAAGATTTGAACAGATTGCCTGCCGCGCTGTTCATCATCGACATCAAAAACGAGCACATTGCGGTGAGTGAAGCCCAAAAGCTGAATATTCCCACCATCGCTATGGTCGACACCAACAGCGATCCAGGTTTGGTTGATTTTCCGATTCCCTCAAATGATGACGCCACTAAATCCATTGCGCTGATTTGTGGGGTCATTATGCAGGCCATCGAAGAGGGGATGCAGGAGCGTAAGCACCTCAAAGAAGAAGACGGTGGTGAAGCCTCTGAGGCCGCTGCGGTTTCGGAAGGTGATTCAGTGGTGGCGGATGCTGCAGTTGATGCAGTTGAATAGTCGCCAATCTGAATGTGCTGAATAGTAAATACAATAATACAACAAACTCATATCATGAATATTTCAGCGTCAGACGTCAATAAGTTACGGCAGCAGACCGGTGCCGGCATGATGGATTGCAAAAAAGCCCTCACTGAGGCCAATGGTGATTTTGAAGAAGCGGTAGTGATCCTCCGCAAAAAAGGTCAGAAAGTTTCTGCCAGTCGCGCCGACCGGGAAGCTAACGAAGGGGTTGTAGTGGCCATGAACGACGCGGGGGGTTCCTTCGGAATTTTGGTAGAAGTGACGTGCGAAACTGATTTTGTTGCCAAGAATGAGGATTTTGGACAATTGGCCCGCCGTGTGGCTCAAATCGCCATCGACAATCAATTCACAACGATCGACCAATTACAGGCGGCTACCATCGACGGCATCACGGTGGCCGAAAAAATGATCGAATACACGGGAAAAATCGGGGAGAAAATCAGTGTGAGCCGCTACGAAACATTGCAGGCGGAGGGGGTTGTTTCCTATATCCACAGCAATGGTAAGCTGGGGGTGATGGTGGCTTTGAACCAAGCGCTCAATGAGGCCATTGAAGCTGCGGCGCGCGATGCTGCCATGCAAATTGCTGCAATGAATCCGGTGGCTGTGGATAAAGCGGATGTGGATCCATCGGTGGTGGAGCGTGAAATCGAAATCGGTAAAGAACAAGCCCGTCAGGAAGGCAAGCCTGAAGCCATTTTGGAAAAGATTGCCATGGGAAAACTCAATAAGTTTTACCAAGACAATACCCTGTTGAATCAATCTTTTGTGAAGGATGGCAGCATGACGGTTGGGCAAATGTTGGATAAGGCGTCTAAGGGCCTATTGGTTACGCGTTTTGTTCGCTTGGCCATTGGGGGATAATAATCCCCACCAGCATCGGCTTCCAACGAACATTACTTCAATTCCTACAACAACAATGTGAGTGCCTATCCCATTCGGGATGGGCATTTTTCATTTCTTATCTTTATCCACTACCCCCAACGAAGCATCGCAGGAAATTCATACTTTCGCATTTGGTATGAAATACAAAAGGATCTTGCTTAAATTGAGTGGCGAAGCCCTGATGGGTGATAAAGCCTTCGGTATTGATCAACAGGTACTCGATCAATATGCACGCGAAGTGAAGGTGGCTTGGGAAGCCGGTGTCGAATTAGCGATTGTGGTGGGTGGGGGCAATATTTTTAGGGGCGTACAAGCTGAAAGTGGGGGAATGGATCGGGCTCAAGGCGATTATATGGGCATGCTGGCGACCATGATCAACAGCATGGCCCTCCAGGCGGCTCTCGAAAAGATGGGCGTGAAAACGCGACTGCAATCAGCCATCAAAATGGAGCAAATTGCTGAGCCTTTCATCCGTCGCCGTGCTATTCGTCACCTCGAGAAAGGCCGCGTGGTTTTGTTTGGCGCTGGCACCGGAAATCCGTACTTCACCACAGATACAGCGGCCTCCCTCCGCGCCATTGAAATTCAGGCCGATGTGATTCTGAAGGGTACCCGGGTCGACGGGATCTACACCGCTGACCCCGAGAAGGACCCAACGGCTACGCGCTACGACCGAATCGGATTTGACCTCGCCTTGCGCGACAACCTTCGGGTGATGGACATGACGGCTTTTACCCTCTGTCAGGAAAACGAACTGCCCATCATTGTATTTGATATGAACCGAATTGGTAACCTGCTTCGGGTTGTGCAAGGCGAGGAAGTCGGCACACTCGTCACCTCCAAATCATCCCAATAGAGACCATGATTCACGAAGACATACAGCTGTACCTCGACCAAGCAGAAGAGGATATGGGCAAGGCCATTCATCACCTCACGATTGAAATGGCCAAAATCAGGGCCGGAAAGGCCAATACGGCCGTGCTCGATGGCATCAAGGTCGATTACTACGGCAACCCCACGCCCCTCAACCAGGTAGCTGGTTTATCCACTTCGGATGCGCGCACGATGGTCATTCAGCCTTGGGAGAAATCGATGTTGCAACCCATTGAAAAGGCGATTATCATAGCGAATTTGGGTCTAACCCCATCGAATGATGGATCAGTGATTCGCATTCACGTACCCCCGCTGACGGAAGAGCGTCGGCGTGAATTGGTGAAGCGAACCAAAAACGAAGGTGAAACGGCCAAAGTTGCCGTACGTAACATTCGTCGCGATGCCAATGAGGCCATCAAAAAGCTTCAAAAGGATGGTGTTCCGGAGGATATGGTGAAAGAAGGCGAAACACGTGTTCAGCAATTGACCGACAAACAAATTGCACGCATCGATGAGCTTCTTGTGGTCAAGGAAAAGGAAATTATGACCGTTTGACAGAAAACGAACGGACAATGCTGGCGTCTGGCTAGTCCCGCCTACTAAACCACTCTTGCATGAAGCGCCGGGCAAAGAGGCGGCGCGGAACGCTGTTCATGACCTGCAACTCTTCGCCGAAATGGGCGGCTTCATCGAGAAAGCGCAACATGCGGCGGGCTGGATTCCGTGTAAACAACCGCTCAAAGAGTTCAGCCCCGCTGTAATCGCCCAGACAAAGCACCGACAACAGGGTATTGTCGTAGAGATGGTAGCGTTGTCGCCTAAAATCGGGGGTTACGATGGGTGGACGGGCCTGGCGGAGTAATGCGGCTATGGCATCGCTGTGCCTTTGGATGTTGCTAAAGGTATATCCTGTGGACCCTTTGGTTTGTCCACCCGCTGTCCCCAAAAATACCACATGTCCCCTGCGCACGGGAAAAACAGCGCTGCTCATGGGAATTTTACCCTCCTCCACATGCCCAACTTGCCAGGAACCCAGTTGGAGGTGTGACTTCAAATACGAACGGAGGCCATCTTCATAGGCGTAGGTCGGCCACACCTCTGCCGAAAAAACGGTGTATTCCACGAGGGCATAGTTGGATGAGTATGGCAGCACATAAACAAAACAGGTTCCGTCGCGCTGTGGTGTGCGAAAGTCCATGAACACCGGGCAGTTGGGGTTAAATACCGCTTGATCCGTCTGAATTTCCCACCCCAAAAAATGTTGCCATAGGAAATGCCCCTGCTGGGCCGATTTCAGTACGTCGTTTTCGAGGAGGCTGGAAAACACCCATCGCGCTGAGAAGCTACCGGCAGAGGTGTGCACTTCGGCACCTGTTTCACCATGCCCGGTGTGGTAGATTTCTGCCTGGCACCACTCAATATGGCTGCAGGCGGATATTTGATCGAGGGCGAATCGGTAGAAGTCGGGGCCACGCAGCATTTTGTAGCGGTAGCCCGATAGGTCGAGTTGTCGGGCTGTGTTGGGACCAAAAAAATCGAGCTGCGACCATTGTCTCTTGCATACAGAGTCGAACAGTCCGTCGCCGTCCTCCCAAAAACACCAAGTACGGTCGTTTTCTGTTTTGGCACTGCGGTCGATGAGCAGGATGCGGCGGTTGCTGAAATCGGGATGCGACAGCCGCAGTGCGAGGCTGAGGCCGGCCGCACCAGCCCCTGCAATGATGTAGTCGTAGGCCGTTCCTTTTACCGCTTCCACAGAGAGGGTGGAAATAAACTACGCGCCAGCAGAAGGTGACTGGTGAAGGAGGTGAGCGTGACCGTGATGGCGGTGACCACCATGGTCATCACAATCAGAAGCGGGGCGGGGAGTTGACTCACCGAAGCGAGCATGTGGAGTGTCTTGGCTTCAGGAAATTTGAGTGCCATGCAGCACAACAAAGAGGCAAGCGACAACATGGCGAAGTGCCACCACCGAACGCCTCGTATGGGCAGGCAGCCTATGACCACAGAAGCCCCTACCAACAGCCAAAAGTTGGCCAAGTTGAACTGCACGTGGACAAGGCTAACCAATGCCAGAAAATACCAAAAAAATTGAGAGGGAATGCGCATATCAAATAATTAGCGGTCAAAACGGTAGGTGGATACATAATCGTCTTCCTTGAAAGTGCCCACAGGCCGGAAGGCATGATAGTGTCCATCCAGCCAGGTCTGCACCTGGTCGGAATAGTTGGGGCTGTTGAACCGCCCACTTTGTCCGCCTGTTAGGTGCATGAATGCCCGCGGACCTTCGGGGCGCATTTCAATGATGGTGCGCATGCTGGCGGCATGTGTACTGGGGAGGCGACTGGCCACATTAACCGTTCGGTTGCTGCCTGGAGATGCGAATTCGGGTATGCTGAGGGCGGGCAATTTCAATCGATGCGCTATGAGTGTCTTGTGGAATTTTCCGTAGACCAATTCTGACAAATCTTCTCCGAATCTTAATAGCAAATCAACCATGCTGCTGTCCCACGCCTCCTTGGCCAGCGCAAGGGAAGCCAGACGACGTCCGCCAGCAATCGGAACGCTGTCTTCGCTCGCCAGCACGGTAAAAATATGTTGTTCTAGGGGAGGAAGGCGGTCTCCACACCCCAAATGAGCCACCACCCGGTTACGGAGGTGGTTTTTGAAGTTGTAGAACATGGTAGGCAATACATGAGCCGTATCCATTCTTCCATCCCATACCGAAAACCAAATGTTCATCGGCCCACTCACCTTCACCAATACATCACGCAAGATGGGGAAGTCCATATCCACCACATCCATGTGCATTTGCCGCATCCCATAAAAATTGAGCGGTGGCAGGGTGTCGATTAGATCAGTAATGCGCCGTCCTCGGCCGGAAGATTCATAACGCGTACTGATGTGCGCAGCCAGGGGATGGTTGATCTGTTCCTGGTTGGCGCTGTGCCAATAGTCGGAAGGCGGATCGACCGAATTGAGGTAGGCCTGCAGGCGGGTGAAACCGATGAGTTGATCGCGTCGGTTGCCTTTGCGGATGCCCTTGGCAGGCAAGGGGTGAAGGCATGCACCTCCGGCAGTTACCCCCCCGATGTGCCCGGTTCGGTCGGCCAAAACAAAGTTTTGGGGGGGTTGCCAATAATGCTCGAGGGCAGCCTGCGCTTCGGCCAGACTGCGGGCTTTTTCAAAGCCATGAAATGTGAGGCCTTCATTGGAGGGGTGCTGTCCGATCCAATGCACGGCTAAGTAGCGCCCTGCCAGGGTATCGGCCACCCCGAAATGGGTGCTGTAGTAGGTTTTTTTAACAGCTTTGCCACCCTTGACTGCAATGTCTGCGGTGAAGGGACGAAGGGGTTCCCAACGGCCATCGAGTTTGTAGTGGGTGCCCTCTGAATTCACCTCCAGTGCATAGAAGTCGACCAAATCCCAGGTAGCGTTGGTCATTCCCCAGGCCACATCGTTGTTGAATCCACTGATCACAAAGGGCGATCCGGCGATGCTGAGCCCCCTTCGAATGTGTCCGCCCACCGACTTATGGATCTCATACCACGTGGAGGGCAGCGCGGTTTCGAGGTGGGTATCGTTGCACAGCAAGGGGTAGGTGGAGGCGGATTGACTGCCCCGAACCACCCAATTGTTGCTGCCCAGCGGGGTATCGTCGAGGTTCACCACTCGCGCTTGGGGGTATGAATGCCCGCTGCCCTGGTCCAGTTCCTCGCTCACCCGCGGTATAAGCTCCTGCATCATGCTGTCGGTCAGGCTGAAATCGGGGTAGATTGGGTGGGGGGTACGGGTGGTATGGGGATACCAAAACGAGCTGAGTTCGGGCCCAATGCGGGCATTGACCTCACTCGCGGCAAGGTCGTTTTCGTTATAAGTGAGAATGTGCGACATAAACCGAAGCAAGTAGAACATATTCTCCTTTTTCCATTCCGAGGGCTGGATGCCGAGCAGGTGAAATTCGAGGGGCAGGCTTGCTGGCGTCAGTCGACCGATATAATGGTTCACTCCTGCGGCGTAGGCCTCCATCCGTTTGGCGAGTTCGGGGACACTGTCTGCCATCCCCTGATACCAGATCACCGCCAGACTGTCGAACTGAAATTTACGCCAAAACAGATCGCTCTGCAGCGCTCGTTCACCCGCCACCGCGCTGAGCTGCCCTTTCACCACCCGAACAGCCATTTCCATTTGGAACAATCGGTCGCGGGCGTGTACGAATCCGGTGGCATAGTCCGCCGCCTCGTCGTTCTCCGCGAAAATATAGGGGATACCCAGGCTGTCGTAGCCCACCGAAACGGGCCCATACGGACTCCGTTCAAAGCGTTCGCTCAAGCTGAAGCGTTGGTCTATTTTTAGGGGGGAGGTTGGCCAGGTGAAAAATTGGGCTAAAACGGGCAGACTGCCCCAGTTTTGTTGGGCCGCCCACAGCCAAGTTGCGGTCAGCACCAAGAATAAGAGTTTCTTCATAGTTTCATTCAATCAAAAATAATAGGTTTTTATGGTAAAGTCTAAGGATTAGCGCCTCGTGTGGTCATCAGATGCGGACGGGTTGTTATTATTATCTTTTACCCTCGTATTTTGCAGGTCTAATTCAGCCCGTTTCCTATGAATCCAATGCGTACTGTTATGTGTACTGAATGGTGTGATGCATCCGCTTCCCCTTCAAAAATCACTTCGTTTAGCCCCAGCGACGCTGATCCGCGTAAACCTTCATTTGCTTCATCGCTTATTTGGCGCTTCTTTTCAGTTTTATTAACAGTTTTATGGCTGGCCATGCCAAGCGAGCTGCAAGCCCAGGGCGGGTCAGAGGCCGTTACCGGCAGCATCAAGGATCAGGTAAGTGGAGAGCCTTTGATTGGGGCTTCGGTGGTCATCAAAGGATCATCGATGGGCACCACCAGCGATGTTCAGGGGAAGTTTACCCTCCGCCACAACCGTTCCTATCCCCTCAAATTGCTCGTTTCCTATATCGGCTACCAAAATCTGGAGGTTCAGGCTCCGGGCGATGGCAAGCCCTTGAATATCAAGCTTCAGCAAGACAAGGTGTTGCTCAATAGTGTGGAGGTGGTCGACAGCCGAATCACCGAAAAGCAAAGAGAATCGGCCCTCACGGTAGAGGCGATGGATGTTCTGGCCATCAAGGAGACCCCTGCCCCTTCGTTTTATCAGGGCCTGGGTACCTTAAAGGGGGTCGACCTCACCACGGCCAGTCTGGGTTTTGTCATCATCAACACCCGGGGCTTCAACAGCACCTCGCCGGTTCGCTCGCTCCAGCTCATCGACGGGGTCGATAATCAGTCACCCGGCCTCAACTTCTCGCTGGGTAATTTCCTGGGCGCCTCTGAGCTCGATGTACTTAAAGTGGATCTGGTGGTGGGCGCGAGTTCGGCTTTCTATGGCCCGAACGCCTTTAATGGGGTCATCAGCATGCAAACAAAAAGTCCTTTTACGCATCCCGGTCTCACTGCGAGCGTGAAGGCGGGTGAACGGGCTTTGCTGGAAACAGCCGTGCGCTATGCCCAGGTCTATAAAGACAAGCAGGGGCGCGACAAGTTCGGTTGGAAGGTTAATTTATATCACTTACGGGCCAACGACTGGGAGGCCACCAACCTTGATCCGGTCGATTTTTCGCCAGTTACCCGCAACAACCCCGGGGGTTACGATGCGGTGAACCGATATGGCGACGAGCAGCTCTCGGGGGGCAATGACTACTCCCAGCCCTACAGCGCCCGCGATTATCCAGGATTGGGCATATTCTACCGTACGGGCTATGAGGAGAAGGATTTGGTCGACTACAACACCCGGAACCTAAAGCTTTCCGGTGCTTTGCACTTCATGTTGAAGCCCGATGTGGAGCTCATCGCCGCCGCCAATATTGGCAATGGCACAACTGTCTATCAGGGCGACAACCGTTTTAGTCTGCGGGATATTTTCTTTCTCCAGAACCGGATCGAACTGCGCAAGAAGGACAATTGGTTTATTAGAGCCTATTCTACGAGTGAGGATGCGGGCTCTTCCTATGATGCCGTATTCACCGCCCTGCGCATGCAGGAAGCGTCGAAGGGCAACGGAAACTGGAACCTCGACTACGCCCGCTACTGGGGTGGGAATATTGGTCCCCGGCCACGCGTCTATGCCCTCCCGGGCATGCCCAGTTACCCCAATTTCCTGAGCCAGTTCGGCGTGGCTGACTCAGTTTTGGGGGCCAACAGTGATCTCCTTCGTTTGTGGCACCAAGAAACGCGCGACAATGCCGACAACCAGGGCCGCCCATCGGAAAGGCCGTTTTTTGTGCCCGGAACGGCGCGATTCGACTCTTTATTCCAGGCAGTTACTGGACGCATCCCTCGCGAGGGTGGCACTATGTTCTACGACCGCTCGGCCCTCTACCACGCCCAAGCGGAGAAGCGCTTCGTCTGGGAGCCTTCCAAACTGACATGGGTATTGGGGGGCAACGCACGCTTGTTCAGACCCGATAGCCGGGGGAGCATCTTTGTGGATACGCTCCAGGCCGACTCGACCTACCGCGTGATTCGTAATAGTGAATTTGGCTTGTATACGGGTCTGGAAAAGGATTTAGGGGACTTCAAATTCAATACGACGGTGCGCCTCGATAAAAACCAAAATTTCCGGTATGTGGTTTCTCCGGCGGCCTCTTTGGTCTACAAACCCTCGGAAAAGCATGTATTGCGAACCTCGTTTTCTTCGGCTTTGCGCAACCCCACCCTGGCCGATCAGTATCTTTATTATAATGTCGGTCGCGCCATTCTTTTAGGCAACCTCACTGGCTTCGATTCTCTGATCCGGGTTCCATCTTTTGTGAAGTACCTCGATAGCCTCGACCGCCGTCGCCTCGATTATTTCAATGTGGCGCCCATCCAGCCGGAGCAAGTGCGCACCCTGGAGTTTGGCTACCGCGGGATGTACAAGAAGCTGTATGTCGATCTGGGCTATTATTATTCGTGGTACACCAATTTCATCGGTTTCCAGCTCGGGCTCGATGCCAACATCACCGACTTTGGAATCAGTAACCTTCAGGCCTATAGGGTGGCGGCCAATGCGCAGAGTAGGGTCACCACGCAAGGATTGGCGGTAGGGGGTAACTACTACTACAACCGTTGGCTCTCCTTTAACTTCAACTACAGCTGGAATCGCTTAAATGTTGAGGGCACTGATGACCCCATCATCCCGGCTTTTAATACGCCTGAACATAAATTTAACGTGGGCCTGAGTGGGCGCGAAATCGTGACTGAATTTGCGGGCATTACCTTGGCTGATTGGGGCTTCAACGTCAATTACAAATGGATCGAAGGATTCCTTTTTGAAGGTTCGCCACAGTTTACAGGCCGCATTCCTACCTATGATATGGTCGACGCACAAATCAATAAAAACATTCCTTCACTCAAAATGAATGTGAAATTGGGGGCTTCCAATCTGCTCAATAAAAAGGTATTCCAGGTTTATGGTGGACCTCGGGTGGGCCGCCTCGCCTACCTCATGCTCACCCTCGATTTATAGGCGGGTAGTCACCCCCTACCACGTCGGTTACGCCC
>CAIVQI010000103.1 GCA_903908015.1 uncultured Bacteroidota bacterium | reverse complement strand
TCAATATTTCATCCCTACGACTTGTTCCAAAAGGACTTTCTTCTAACTTTCCAAGATTTTTGACATAAATACTTCTTGTAGCAAAAATATTTTTCCACTCTTCAACGCTAAAACGTGACTTATGTGAAGTTGTAAGCATTATAGTCACACCCTCAGAAACAACATTTTGAAGCACACGAACAGCTTTATCGCTAAAATCAGGAAATCCATCACTTAACAACTTAGGACATTCCCAACTTTTAGCAGGAACCATTACACCATCAATGTCTAAGAAGACTATCATTCTACAAAAATACAAATTTATTTTAGTAATTCAGTTAATTCCTCTAAAGTTACACCATTGAATCTGGCATCTATCTTATTGAGAAACAATATTTTAGCCTCCTACTTTTATCCCTGAAAACTTTATCCCAACTTTCATCTTCTTGTAAAGTCGCTCTATTACTGGAAAACAAAGCCTTTCATGGGTTGACTTCAAATCAATGTTACTACTTTTAACAAACCCTAATACGATTTCTAATGATATATTTTCCAAAATCGTTTTTTATAGGATTGCAAAGAAAAAAAATAATCGGATAAAAAACAGCATACACTGTAAATTCTCTTATTGCCTCTGCCCCCAAAACGGTTTAGGTCAGCACAAATATACCCATGAGAAAGTTTTTAAGGATTTACCCTTGAGAAAGTTCTATGCAAGTTCCAATATTCACACGCAAGGGGGAGTAAGGGCCAACAACTGCCCGTATTTTCGCAAGATGAAGCCGGATTCAGACCATTCAGCCCAGACAAGTGCGCCTCAAGCCCGGAGCCAACCCGTTTCGCATTTTGCGCGCTGGTTGAGCGCCTTGCGCCTGCGCACCTTGCCTCTGGCCTTGTCGGGGGTGGGCATGGGCAACCTGCTCGCGTGGCAAACGGGCTCGTTTGATGGGTTCACTGCCGCCGCGTCGCTGTCCACCGCCGCATTGCTCCAAATTCTGAGCAATCTGGCCAATGATTTGGGTGACGCAACCCACGGAGCCGACGGAATTCACCGTGTGGGTCCCGCCAGAGCCGTAGCGGGCGGGGCGATTGCAGCATCCGATATGCGGATGGCTGTACGCTTGCTGGTGGTTTTGTCGGTCGCAGCGGGACTAACCCTACTCTTCCGTGCACATTCGGTGGTGGGTATGGGGGTCTGGTTGATGCTGGCAGTCGGCCTCACAGCCACTTGGGCAGCCATTCGCTACACCATGGGGGAGAAACCCTATGGATACGCGGGATATGGCGACGTCGCGGTGTGGCTGTTCTTTGGCCCCACCGCTGTTTTAGGCACTGCTTTCCTGCATTCAGGTCGCCTCGAATGGCCGTGGATGTTGCCTGCTATTGGGTTGGGCTGCCTATCGACCGCTGTCCTCAACCTGAATAATCTGCGCGATCGGGAAGGCGACGCCAGAGTGGGTAAGCGTACCCAGGTGGTGAGAATGGGACCATCGGGTGGACTCCTCTATCAGGTCGTTTTGGTTGGCGTGGGTGTGGGCGCTTTTTGGGGATATGCTTTGTGCTTGGGGGAATTCAATTTG
Source organism: uncultured Bacteroidota bacterium (assembly GCA_903908015.1). GTDB lineage: Bacteria > Bacteroidota > Bacteroidia > UBA7662 > UBA7662 > F1-60-MAGs140. The sequence goes on along the minus strand of CAIVQI010000103.1, from coordinate 2,688 downwards.
TTATTGGCATGGACGCTTCCGGGATTGGTACTCCTCTACAGCTTGACCCGATTGTACCGAATTCAGAACCCTACTGAGTTTGATCCCTGGTTAGGACGAACCGCCGGGTTGACCTTTTTGTTTGTTGTTTTATTTGTTATTTGGCAATGGATGCATTAGGTCTTGATTGGCGACTATGGCCTGAGGGAGAGGGATTGACGGCGCGATTCTTCCCGTATCGGTTGGAATTTCATCGGCTGGCGGGCACTTCGCGTGGACAAATGCGGCAGCGGCTTGTTTATTTTATTGAAATCACCGATGGAAAAGGGGTGGTTGGTCGCGGCGAATGCGCCCCCCTACCTGGATTGAGCCTCGACGACCGTCCGGATCTGGTCACCCGCCTGTCTTATTTGTGTCAACAATTCAACGCCGGAGAGTGGGCGGCCTGGCGGGAGAGCCTTGAATATTATCCATCCCTACAATGTGGCTTTGAGATGGCGTTGCGCGACCATTTCAGTGGCGGGGGTGGACAATGGTATGACAGCCCATTCACCCGGGGCGAGCAAAGTCAGCGCATCAATGGATTAATTTGGATGGGCGGCATCGACGATATGAGGCAACAGGTACGGGAACGTATCGCCGAGGGCTACCGCTGCCTCAAATTCAAAATTGGCGCCCTGGCGTTCGAACAGGAACTGGCGTTGTTACAGGAGGTTCGTCACGAATGGCCCGCAAGCACGATGGAGATCCGGCTCGATGCCAACGGTGCTTTCGCTCCCCATGAGGTCATGCACCGGCTCGACCAACTCGCCATACTGCAGCCACACAGCATCGAACAGCCGATTAAAGCCGGACAAAGCGCGCGGATGGCAGAGGTTTGCCGGCATTCACCCATTCCAGTGGCCCTCGACGAGGAACTCATTCCGCTCACCGACGAGGAACAGGCGATGGAGGTGCTCAACGAGTGTCGGCCCGCCTACTTAATCTTGAAGCCCAGTTTGCTTGGCGGCTTTTCCGCGGCCCAACGGTGGATAAAGCGCGCCGAATCCATCGATGCCCGCTGGTGGGTGACGTCGGCGTTGGAGTCGAATGTAGGGTTGACAGCCATCGCGGCATGGACATCCACCCTGGAGAATCCACTTCCACAGGGATTGGGCACGGGTAAGCTGTACAATAACAACATAAAATCACCACTATTTGTAAAGGGGGGCGAGTTGCATTGGGAATTAACCGGGTCGTGGGACTGGGGTGCTTGTCGCGATAACCTGTAAAGACGAACTACAACGTCCTGCTATGGCTGAAACTGAGAAAGGCATTCGTTTGAATGGTCGATATTACCCCGCAGAGGCATTCAACAGTCTTGATGCAAGGGGGCGTGGCCGCGGTAGGTCAAATCCGTCGGGGGACGACGGAAAAGGCGAACGGTTGGCCGATGGCCTTTCGACATTTCAGGCCGATGGCATTCCCGATGCGGTGGTTGAATTCCTGCGCCAATGGTGGTCGCCGCGCACCTACATCACAGCGCACACCTCGGGCAGTACGGGTCGCCCGCGCGTCATCCGATTGTCACGCACCCGTATGCGGGCCTCCGCCCAATTGACGGCAAATTTTTTTCAATTCACACCGGGAATGCCTTCCTTGTTGGCGCTCGACGCCCGCCACATCGCCGGAAAGATGATGCTGGTCAGGGCCTTGATCAGTCAACTCGATCTTTGGGTGGCGCCCCCCAACTCGCGCCCCGACCTATTGCACCCACAGCAGACCTTTGCGTTTTGTCCACTCGTACCCACCCAACTCATGCGTATGCTCGATGCAGGTGCGGACATAGAACGACTCGGAACCATCCTTCTGGGCGCCGCACCTATTGTTTGGGAACATCCAAACCATTTAGGTAGCCTGAAGCAGGAGGTTTACCAGGGCTTTGGGATGACGGAGACCTGTAGCCATATGGCCATGAGGCGAATCCACCCAATGGGCGATGGCATATACCGCGGCTTGCCTGGTGTGCGGTGGCGGGTTGATCAGGATGGATGCCTGCATCTGCGCGGGGCAGCCACCGCTCATCGCTGGGTGCATTCCAACGATCGGGTTGAGCCAATCGCCGATGGCTTCCGATGGCTCGGACGGGCCGATTGGGTGATCAATGTGGGGGGGATAAAGGTGCATCCGGAAAGGGTGGAGGAACGCTTGAGTACGTTGCGCCGGCAGATACCCGAACTAGATGGTTTGTTAACGGGTGATTTTGTGGTAGTTGGACAAACGGACCCCTACAAAGGTCAGGTTCCTGTTTGTGTCGTGGAAGATCCGACCGCAAATTATGCCCTCCAAAATCCGAATGCCGGGGAAATCGACGCCCGTTATTCCCCCGATTGGTTAAAGGCTCACTTGAAACCCGAGGAGATGCCCCGAAAACTGTTGCGCATTCCCCAATTCCCACGAACATCCCTCGGCAAGATCATGAGGCGCCAAATTTTAACAAGTACCACCTGATTTTTGATACTTTTTGTGGATAAATAAATGGTTTGGCGGAACGGTAAGGGCGGCCCGAACTGCTATTTTTGACATCCAATTGTGCGGCAGTGTACTTGATTTTTGATACCGAAACGACGGGTCTCCCCCGGAGGCACGATGCCCCAGCCTCGGATACCGACAACTGGCCCAGGATGGTGCAACTGGCCTGGCAGTTGCACGATGGGCAGGGGCAGCTCC
>CAIVQI010000102.1 GCA_903908015.1 uncultured Bacteroidota bacterium | reverse complement strand
TCCGATCGTTTATACGTAAATCTTTCGGGCAATCGCCTCAACAATCCGAAGATTCGATACAATACAGGCAATGCCGCATTAACCTATCAAAGGAATATTTTCCTCTCTTCAGGGTACAGCATCCCTTTAAGCGACATTTGGTCGATTACGCCATCAACACTCATCAAAACTAACTTATCTGCTTTTCAAGCGGATGTGAACCTTTTGGCCACTTATAAAGGTAAATTTTGGTCGGGTTTAGGGTATTCTTCAGGAGACGCTGTTGTAGCACTTTTGGGAGCCAACCTGGGTAAGCACTTGAGACTAGGTTATTCATACGACTATAATTTATCTGGATTATCGCGTTTCAATGACGGCTCACACGAAATTTTTGTGGGCTATGATTTCACCATCAAGTTTCCAGAGCGGCCTAAAGTCATTATTCGCTCACCCCCGCTTCATGTAATTTAATCTGCACACACAATTATTGTCTAATAAGTCTATTTTTTGCCAACTTTAAATATATGTACCTTATTCCTACTATGTTGAATTTTTTGAGATCGAAAACACCACCAAAGACCAACAAATTTCATGTTGTTAGGGCAGTTCCGCAAGTCGCACAAAAGCCGATGGTTCATTGCGCTTCAGCGCGATCAGTAATGACCGCCTTGACTTGCTTCGCCATTAGTATGTTGACAGGTTGTGGTTCAGGAAATTCAGGTGAATTGACTGGGAGTCTTGAGCGTCCTAAATGGTCACAAGCCGTCCCTTATGGAACAGTGTTGTTGAAGGGAGGATCGCTTCAGGTCGGTCAGGCCGAGCAGGATGCCTTTTCCAGCAACTACCAAACCCCAAAAACGATTTCTTTGAAAGCATTTTATATGGATGACACAGAAATCTCGAACAATGAATACCGACAGTTCGTGCATTGGGTGCGGGATTCCATCGCCCACACCATCATGGGCAATATGGAAGAAGATGAAAACGGAAATGAATTGATTAATTGGGAAGCGCCACTCGATTGGACAGATCCAGATTTCTTGGAGGAAGTGTCTGAAATGATTTTTTCTGGTGGAGATATGGTATTTAGTGGGCATGAATTGGATACGCGCAAACTCAATTATGTGTACCAAACCTTTGATTTTAAGGCCGCTGCTGTGAATAAAGACCGAACGCGTTCACGCAAAGATTTCGTTCGTAAGTACAACGTCAATATTTACCCTGATACCCTGGTGTGGATTCGGGATTTTGTTAAGGAAGACGGCGGTTCTTATAATGAACCACAAGCCCTCACGTATTTTTCACATCCCTCTTTCGACGAGTATCCAGTGGTTGGGGTCACTTGGGATCAAGCAAATGCCTTCTGCAATTGGCGCTCAAAGGTTTTTAATGGCTTCCGCCACAGAAATGGACTATACCAACAATTGGAATTTCGTTTGCCCACTGAGTTTGAGTGGGAGTACGCGGCCAAGGGGGGTCGGAACATAGCCACATATCCGTGGGGCGGTCCGTACACACGCAATGACCGTGGCTGTGTATTGGCCAACTTTAAGCCAGGACGCGGAAATTACACCATGGACGGCAACCTATACACTGGCCCAGTTTATCAATACAATCCGAATGATTTTGGCTTATTTAATATGTCAGGAAATGTAGCGGAGTGGACCAATACAACTTTTGATGAGTCGGCCCAATGGTTTACCCACGACTTAAACCCCGATTTCCGATACACGCCGGAAAATCCCAATGATGTGGTTATGCAGCGTAAGGTAGTACGTGGGGGAAGTTGGAACGATGTGGGTCATTTGATCAAAACCAGTACACGATCATACGAGTATGGCGATTCCGCCAAATCAACCATTGGCTTCCGTTGCGTGATGGATGTCATAGGAACTGGACAAACCGGACGTTAATTACATTCACTATTTTTCAAATAAACCTTAAACCCAACAAAATTTTTCATCATGCGTGAAGCTAGTTTTTTAGAGTCGAAGCGGGGTAAAGTACTGCTTAATTATGCCTATGGATGGGGTGCAGCTGTCGTAATCATCGGTGCCTTGTTCAAAATTCGCCACTTAGATGGGGCTGATTTGATGCTGACCATTGGTCTGGGTACGGAAGCCGTGATTTTCTTCATCTCAGGATTTGAGAAACCGAGTGAAGATACCGATTGGTCGTTGGTTTATCCTGAATTAGCCGGTGGTGAAGCCAAATCAAAATCTGCCAAAGTATCTGATCTAGATGGTATGATGCGAGAATCGGGCATCAACAAAAATACGCTTGAGCGATTGGGTGAAGGGTTTAAGTCGCTGACCGAGAATGTGGGTAAAATGTCTGACATCTCTCAGGCCACAGTGGCCACCAATGAGTATACCAAACAGGTGCGCGAGGTCGCAGGTTCTATGGCTGGATTTTCACGCAACATGACTGAGGCCAGTCGCGTTGTTGAGGAAATGAACCATGCTGTAGGAATGGGAACGGATTTGAAAACCTACCAGGAGCAGATCGCGCTTTTGAACAAGAATTTGGGCGCTTTAAACGCCGTTTATGGTAATATGTTAAGTGCCATGTCGGCACCGCGCCAATAATCCAATCGCTACTAGGCTATGGCTTCAGGTAAATTGTCGCCCAGACAAAAAATGATAAATATGATGTATTTGGTGCTAACAGCTATGTTAGCGCTGAATGTGTCAGCTGAAATTCTCAAGGCTTTTGCAATGATTAACAAAAGCTTAGAGGACACGAACCTAACCATCGACCAAAAGAATGCAGCTCTTTATTTGGCATTCGAAGAAAAGATGAAGGATGAGCCTGGAAAAACCAAGGCGGCCTATGATAAGGCGATGGCTGTGAAACGTGAATCCAGGGAACTTTTGGATTTTGTGAAGAAAGTAAAGGATCAGTTGATCGATGCGGGGGGCAATAAGAATGGCAAACTGGATGAACCCGATTTCAAAATTGAAGGGGGTGTACGCCGGATTGTTGATGATGGTAATATTGATATCAGCTCAACATTGTTGGTGAACCCCGATGGAAAAAGTAAGTTGGGTTTAGAGATGAAGGACAAGTTCAGTAACTTCAGAAAGAAACTGATAGCGCTTATTCCTCAGGTGGATCGCGATAAGGTTAAAATTCACTTGGATGACCCCATAGACCCATCGCCCTCTAAAGGCAGCGGAGTCAAAAAGAATTGGTTGCAGTCTAATTTTGGAGAAATGCCATTATCGGGTGTCGTGACGCTATTCACCAAATACGAAAGTGACATTCGTAATACCGAAAGTGAAATTGTTACCTATTTGTTGGGGTCAATTGATGCGGCTTCCTTTAAATTCGATCAGGTTGAGGCTAAGGTTATTGCCAAAAGCAGTTATGTGTTGACGGGGCAAGATTTTGAAGCCGATGTGATGCTCGTTGCCTACGATAGCCGTCAAAATCTGGATATTCGCTTAGATGGAGGTGCAGTTGTGCCTGTGGAGAATGGTCTTGGAAAGTATAAGGCCAGGGCCACATCAGAAGGGGAAAAGAAATTAAATGGGTATATTGTAGTGAAGAATCCGGGCACAGGTGAAGAAACTAAATACCCGTTTAGTACTGCCTATACTGTTGCTCGGCCTGCAGCGGTGGTATC
>CAIVQI010000101.1 GCA_903908015.1 uncultured Bacteroidota bacterium | reverse complement strand
GAGTACATAAAGTGTCAGTTCGGCGTTAACCCTGAGCATCGCGCCAATGACGACCACCACCAACGAAATCATGTTGATGATGTACATGATGCCCGGACCCGTATACATCCGCACCTTGCCCACGTCTTCACTGATACGCGCCATCAAATCCCCCGTTCGGTTGCGTTGATAAAATCCCCGCGACAATTTCTGAAAATGAGCGTATAATTCGTTTTTTTGATCGAATTCAATGCGCCGCGACATCACAATGATGGTTTGCCGCATGAAAAACATAAAAATGCCCTTCAACACCGACAGTCCAATCACCAAAAAGGTAAAATAGAGCAATTCGTCATGAAAACGCTGCCATTCCGGTGAGGTTGACTGACGGGCAAGGGGATCCTTAAAGAGCGTTATTTTCGCAGCGATTAGGTCTATGGATGCCCCGATGAGGCGCGGTGGCCAAACCCCAAAGTAGTTCGAAAGTACCACAAAGACAATCCCCCCGAATAAATGCCATTTGTAGCGCCACAAATGAGGGTTAACGGCTTTGAGTGCATTCACCCTGCAAAAATACCCATTTATTGAAGTCGTTGGGCAAAGCATAGGAGGAATAGGCTATTTTTGGGCCTCGTTAAATTTGTCTTATGTCGACCTACAACCCCAGCGAAAACGGCACGCCAGCTATGAGTATTATGGAACGCATGAATCACGAGCAGTTGGTCTATTGCTTTGACGCAAAAACGGGACTAAAAGCTTTAATCGCCATCCACAGCACTGTGTTGGGGCCAGCATTAGGAGGTACCCGCATGTGGATGTATGCGAATGAAAATGAAGCACTCTATGATGTATTGCGGCTATCAGAGGGCATGACGTATAAAGCATCTGTCGCTGGTCTCGATTTGGGGGGTGGCAAAGCGGTGATCATCGGTGATTCCCGCCGCGATAAAACACCCGAACTCATGCGCAAATACGGAGAGTTTGTAGAGCGATTGAACGGACATTACATCACGGCAGAGGATGTGGGTACCTCTAAAGCCGACATGGGCTTCATTGGCGAACGAACACAGCACGTAACGGGACGTCCAGAACAGGAAGGTGGCAGTGGTGATCCCTCCCCTGTGACCGCCTTCGGCGTATACCGAGGCATGAAAGCTGCGGCCATGAAAGCATGGGGTACGCCTGATTTAGGCGGTCGAACGGTGGTGGTACAAGGTGCAGGCAATGTGGGTCGTTATTTAACCGGACACCTCTTGGCAGAGGGTGCCCAAGTTCGGGTATGTGATGTTTTCGACGATCAAATTGAACGCATACGCGCTGAGTTTCCGCAAGTACAGGTCATTTCCGCAGATGATGTGTACAAGCAAGAAACTGATATTTATGCACCATGTGCTCTGGGGTCTACCCTCAACGACCAAACGATTCCAGAACTTCGTTGCCGCGTGGTGGCCGGAGGGGCCAACAATCAATTGGCGGATGTAGAAAGGAATTCTAAGATGTTGGCCGAACAAGGCATCCTTTATGCACCTGATTTTGTAATCAATGCGGGTGGTCTGATCAATGTTTATTCGGAGATCAAGGGTTATACCCGTGAGGAAGCGATGGAACGCACAACAGCGCTTTACGAACAGACACTGAAAATTCTGGAGCTGGCAGATCAGTTGGGTGTAAGTACACATGAGGCTGCTGTGCGCACTGCCCGAACCCGTATCGATTCTCGGACCCTTTTGGCCAAAGCCTGATCAAACTACTCCCTCTATGTTAAACCGACGTCACCTGCGCGTGAAAATTCTTGAAACCCTCTACGCTCATCATTCGGATGCCCATCCGGACGCCAGGAAGGTGATGGTTGATATTGACGCTTCGGTGCAATCAATGAAGGTTTGTTACCTGTTGTCTCTTCGGTTGTTGGCAGAGATAGTTCGGTTCACCAATCAGTGGGCTGATCAACGAGAGGCTAAAATGATGATGGCAGTGCGCAGAATTCATGAAAATCGCCGTTTTGCAGCCCATCCCTATCCATCGGATTTAGAAAGACTCGAGAGCTACCGACAGGCAGAGGTTTCCTATCGATTGAGGGGTTACCCCTTGCCGGATACCGATCAAATGACCATGCTGTTTAAAGAGGTTGTGGCGTTGGAGGCCTACCAAAACTACATCAACCTACCCGAACAATTTCCGCTTGAAGATTACAACTTGTTGCACGTGATTTATAAGGAAATTCTGTTGCCCAATGAAATGATCGATGCCTATTTTGAGGAGATCAGCATTCATTGGGAAACGGATAAGGAGTGGATTGCCGCTGCTGTCATCAAAACGCTCAAGGAAGGCAGTCGAGTGGGTGGATTAAGGCTGGTAGACATGTCGCGTGACTGGCCTTCAGATCTCTCATTTTGTTCAAATATTGTTCAGGAGGTTTGCGACCGGGCGGAGTTGACAGATGCTCGGATCAAACCCTATCTCAAATCTTGGGATTTGGAACGGGTTGCATTTATTGACCTGCTGATTCTGCGTATGGCCTTGGCTGAAATGGTTATGGAGCAACAGATCCCGGTTAAAGTTACCCTGAACGAATATCTGGAATTGGCCAAATCACACAGTACACCCAAGAGCAGTATTTTTGTTAATGGGGTTTTGGACGCGCTGAGTAAGAATCTACAAGCAGAGGGTATTATTGTAAAATCTGGTCGTGGTTTGATCACTCAGAGTACAACCAATGTCAGGAATTCTTAAGCCAAAATTCATGTATGTGTGTTTTCGTTTTGAAACATCGATGTTTGTAATTCCCTTAGCCGTCGTTCTTTGATCAGTAATTTCAAGAAATCTCTATCACCCTGTTTTATGACCAGTTTCTCCCAACTTAGGTGCATTTTCATGTTGGTCATGGGTATTTCGGGACCGCGTACCTCCTCTCATGTGGCTCAGGGAGTTCTGATGTGAGCCATGAGGCCTTAAATAACCCCTTGTCTGCTGATACCGATCTCGATCAGGTGAAGTCTGAATTACCGGCAATTCTGTTTGAGCGCACCGAACATGATTTCGGTACCCTACGCGAAGGTGATGTAGTGGCCACAACCTTTAAATTCAAGAATACCGGCTATAAAGAATTGATTATTCAAACAGCCAGTGGTTCTTGTGGTTGTACGGTGCCGATGTTTCCAAAAACGCCGATTGCACCGGGAAAAGAGGAGGAAATACGGGTAGAATACAATTCTGAGGGTAAAAGTGG
>CAIVQI010000100.1 GCA_903908015.1 uncultured Bacteroidota bacterium | reverse complement strand
TGCCGATGGTTTAAGGAGCCGCTGGCGTTCAGAAAAGGAGCTTATGGAGAAAATACAATCGACAAAAGAAAACATCGAGCGATTAAAACTAGAAGCAGAACAGGCCGAACGAGCCGCCGATTATGGTCGCGTTGCAGAAATTCGGTACGGTCGACTGAAAGAAGCCGAGGTCAAATTGAACGAATACCAACAACAAGCGAAAACTGATTCTACGCGTGAAAAAATGCTAAAGGAAGAGGTTACCGCAGAAGATATTGCAGAAGTAGTGTCGAAATGGACAGGGATCCCCGTTCAGAAAATGCTGGAAGGCGAACGCATGAAACTCCTCCGCATGGAAGATGAGCTGCACAAGCGGGTGATTGGTCAGGATCAAGCGATCAATGTGGTATCTGACGCCGTTAGGCGGTCGCGTTCTGGTCTTCACGACGAAAAACGCCCCATAGGCAGTTTCCTTTTTCTCGGCTCAACTGGCGTAGGAAAAACAGAGCTGGCCAAAGCCATTGCTGCTTTTTTATTCAACGATGAACAAGCCATGGTGCGCATCGACATGAGTGAGTACCAAGAAAAACACAGTGTATCTCGGCTCGTGGGCGCGCCTCCAGGTTATGTGGGGTATGATGAAGGAGGCCAACTCACGGAGGCCGTGCGTACCCACCCATATTCGGTGATTCTGCTCGACGAAATTGAAAAGGCGCATCCCGACGTATTCAATCTTTTGCTGCAGGTACTCGACGAGGGCCGACTCACTGACAGTAAGGGACGCACGGTGAACTTTCGAAATACCCTTATTGTGATGACGTCCAACCTTGGGGCTCCAATCATTCAATCACGCTTGGAAGACATTGAGGAACGAAATCGGGAACAGGTGATGACAGAAATCGAAAGTGAATTGATGCACTTGCTTCGTGCCAGCCTCCGTCCCGAATTCCTCAATAGAATCGATGAAATTGTTGTTTTCCAGCCCCTCACAAAAGATGAAATTCGGCGGATCGTGTCACTCCATATCGCCCAGCTGCGCAAGCAACTCGAAAGCAAAAACATCAGCGTGGCCGCTTCTGATGCAGCGGTGCGTTTTCTTGCGGAGGCGGGATTTGATCCACTTTTTGGCGCTAGGCCTCTGAAAAGAATTATTCAGAAAGAGATCCTCAACCGCCTCTCGCGCGCACTCCTGTCGGGCGAAATAAAATCAGATCAAGCCATTTGGATCGACTACTTTGAGGAATCGGGCATCGTTTTCCGCAATTCAATAGAAGAAACGGTCGATTAATTCGCGTACTTTTGCCTCCCGTGAACCCACAACAGGAAATCGAGCGGCGCAGAACCTTTGCCATTATATCTCACCCAGATGCGGGCAAAACCACGCTAACGGAAAAGTTTCTTTTATTCGGCGGGGCCATTCAGACCGCAGGTGCTGTTAAAAGCAATAAAATCCGTAAGTCTGCCACTTCAGACTTTATGGAAATTGAGAAGCAGCGTGGCATTTCGGTGGCCACCTCGGTAATGGGATTCGACTACAAAGGCTTTCGCGTGAACATACTCGATACGCCCGGTCACAAAGACTTCGCAGAGGATACCTACAGAACTTTAACTGCAGTCGACTCCGTGATTTTGGTGGTCGACATCGCCCGTGGCGTGGAAGAACAGACAGACAAATTGATGGCTGTATGCCGAATGCGCCAAATTCCGGTCATGATTTTCGTCAACAAATTGGATCGCGACGGTAAAGACCCATTCGATTTACTGGATGAACTAGAACATAAGCTGAAAATTCGGGTGACGCCGCTCAGCTGGCCCATTTCAGGGGGCGCTACATTTAAAGGGGTTTATAACCTCCACAGGAGTGAACTGAACTTATTTTCTCCAAATAAAACTGGTATCTCCGACGATGTACGTTCGTATACATCGCTTCAAGACCCTGCCATCGACACGATTTTGGGTCGTGCGGCCGAGGCCTTGAGGCAAGATGTAGAATTGACATCGGTTTTGCCTAAATTCACTAAGGAAGCATACCGAGCAGGTGATCTGGCGCCCGTTTTCTTTGGCAGCGCACTAAATAATTTTGGTATCCGGGAACTTCTCGACACTTTCGTGGAGTTGGCTCCATCACCGGTGTCCAGAACAACGAACAGGGGTACTGTTCATCCAATAGACAAGAACTTGTCTGGCTTTGTTTTTAAAATCCATGCCAACCTCGATCCCAACCACCGTGATCGAATCGCATTCTTTAGGATATGCTCTGGCGTATTCAAAAAAAATCAATTTTATTTCCATCCGCGACTGCACAAGAAATTAAGGTTCAGTTCGCCTGTCATGTTTCAGGCCAACGAGCGAAATTTGGTAGAAGAGGCATGGCCAGGGGATGTGGTAGGGCTCTACGATACAGGCCATTTTAAAATAGGGGATTCGCTTACAGAGGGCACCAGCTTTTTCTTCAAGGGCATACCAACTTTTTCGCCGGAAATCTTTAGGGCCGTGGAGAACCAGGACCCTTTTCGCGCCAAACAATTTGAAAAGGGATTGAGGCAATTAACCGACGAGGGTGTGGCCCAATTGTTCACCCAACAACCCGGCAACCGAAAAATCATAGGCACGGTAGGTGAACTGCAATTTGATGTCATTCAATTTAGGCTATTGCAGGAATACGGCGCAAAAGTGACCTTCCGACCGCTCTCATACCTGAAAGCCTGCTGGGTAGAAAGCGAACACCCGGGCGATGCAGAGGAATTCTTTCGCTTCAAACGGGATCAGATGGCATTCGACAAGGACGACAGGCCTGTTTATTTAGCAGACAGTCTGTGGATGTTGGAACGGGCCATCGCCGATTACCCCAAATTAAATTTTCGATTTTCCGCTGAAGTCATGCTCAAGGAAGAAGAAGCAGTAGACTAATCGCGATTGTTCCAACACGACCCATGAGGCGTCTTTCGCCTCAATTGCCTCCCAGGTAGGCTTTCAAAATCCGGCTTTTGGTTGTCGCCCGCAGCCTTCGAATAGACTTCTCCTTAATCTGCCTCACCCGCTCACGGGTTAAACCCAAATTCGAACCGATCTCCTCAAGGGATTGCGGTTGTCGGCCACCCAATCCAAAAAAATAACGGAGCACATCCGCCTCCCGAGTGGTGAGTACCGTGAGCGCATATTCGACCTCCTTACTTAACGATTCATCAATGAGTGCGTTGTCCGGTTTGGCGGCCTCATCATCACGCAATACATCGAGAAGTGAACTATCCTCACCATCAGCCAAAGGAGCATCTACTGAAATATGACGGCCCGATACCTTAAGACTATTTTCCACTTCACTAACCGTCATCTCCAAAATATTGGCCAACTCCTCTGCTGTTGGTTCGCGCTCAAATTCCTGTTCCAATTTGGAAAAGGCCTTTACTATTTTATTGAGGGTACCGACTTGATTGAGTGGAAGCCGAACGATGCGTGACTGTTCAGCCAGTGCCTGAAGTATCGATTGACGAATCCACCAAACAGCATAAGAAATGAATTTGAATCCCCTTGTTTCGTCAAACCTTTGCGCGGCCTTAATTAATCCTAAATTTCCTTCATTAATCAAGTCACCCAGCGTGAGGCCCTGATTCTGGTATTGCTTGGCCACAGAAACCACAAACCGCAGATTTGCCGTGGTTAATCGCTCCAGTGCTTTTTGGTCGCCCAGCCTAATCCGTTTGGCCAACTCAACCTCTTCGTCGGGACTAATTAAATCGACACGACCAATTTCCTGAAGATATTTCTCCAATGATTGGCTCTCCCGGTTGGTGATTTGCTTGCTGATTTTCAGCTGACGCATAGGCTATAGTTGATATTTTGAAGAAGAATCGATCAAAATGTATCCGAAACGGTTTCTAACCTCTTAAAATCAGGCTATTGTAAAATCGCAAGCCAAAATGAACAAAAAAACAATCCATGCAACCAATGATGTTGCCATGAATGATTCAATGTTCAATTGGGTTCTGAACGATCTTTCCTCTCGCCACGTTCTCCCCTATCCCTGCGTTCGCCCCTATCTCTACGATCACCCCCACGGTCATCCCGTCGAGGCGGGCGATCTGATGATTCTGGCATACCCTCCGGCCTCGGCAACAATGCCTTGGCAGACAAGCGGAACTTACCGGTTTTGGGGTCGACCTCCACCAGCTTTACCTGAATTTGATCGCCTTCCTTATAAATACCATCCATCGTTTCGAGTCGCTCCCAACGGATCTCGCTGATGTGCAATAATCCATCTTTTCCGGGCAAAAACTCGACAAACGCACCGAAAGGCATAATCGATCTCACCTTACCCGTATAAATGGCTCCAACCTCAGCCTTTGCTGCAATGCCTGTTATGCGGCGCACAGCAGCATCCATTCCCGTCTTATCGGCTGTGTAGATTTGCACCATACCAAATTCACCGACCTCTTCTATGCTGATGGTGGAATTGGTTTCGCGCTGAATTTCCTGAATAATCTTTCCTCCAGGCCCAATCACCGCACCAATGAATTCCCGGTCAATCTTCAGCTGGGTGATTCGGGGTACCTGCGGACGATAATCCGCGCGCGGTGCCGCCAGCGATTTATTCATTTCATTGAGAATATGTGCCCTTCCCTCAGCCGCTTGGGCTAAGGCCTTCGACAAAACCTCTGCAGGCAAGCCATCGATTTTGATGTCCATTTGGCAGGCCGTTATACCCTTAGCCGTACCGGTTACCTTGAAATCCATATCACCCAAGTGATCTTCGTCACCCAAAATATCGGAAAGCACTTTAAATCGGCTTCCATCTGTAATGAGGCCCATGGCAATGCCAGAAACTGGGCCACTAATCTGAACACCAGCATCCATCAGAGCGAGCGAGCCTGCGCAAACGGTCGCCATTGAGGAGGAACCATTCGACTCTAAAATGTCACTCACAATGCGAATGGTGTATGGACATTCCTCAACAGGAGGAAGCACTTGCTTCAAAGAACGCATGGCAAGATTACCATGACCAATTTCTCGTCGACCAGGACCCCGGTTGGGGCGGGTTTCGCCTGTAGAAAACGACGGGAAGTTATAGTGAAGCATGAACCTATTGTAACCGGCAAACATGGCGCCGTCCAGCATTTGTTCGTCATCTTTTGAACCCAGCGTCACTGAAGTTAGCGATTGTGTTTCACCCCTGGTGAAGACTGCAGAACCATGTGGTGAAGGGAGGTATCCTACTTCACACCAAATGGGACGAACCACATCGAGTTTCCGTCCGTCAAGTCTACGTTCTTCGTCGAGGATCATGTTTCGCATGGCTCGATACTCAACCTCATGAAAGTATTTGCGGGTCAAAAAGGAATCGGGTGTTTCTCCTTCCGGACGGGAGGCTATAAATTCTTGCAATACCTGTTTGAAACCTGCTGATCGATCTTGCTTTGAGGCTCCTGACCGCGCAACAGCATAAACTTTATCGTAGCAAAATGATTCAATGGCCTGTTGTAGCGATTCATCGCTACGCTCGTGGCTATAATCTCTGGGGCGCGCACCCACTGCTGCCCGAAGATTGAGTTGGGCTTGGCACTGTACCTTAATAGCTTCATGCGCAATATGAATCGCCGCTGCCAATTCCTCTTCCGAACATTCTTTAGCTTCTCCTTCCACCATCACTACATTGTCTTTGGTGGCGGCCACAATAATATCAATATCGGCCTGAGACATCTGTGAAATGTTCGGGTTGACAATGAACTGGCCATTGATGCGTGCTACCCTAACTTCTGAAATGGGCCCGTTAAAAGGGACGTCAGAAACGGCAAGTGCAGCAGAAGCCGCAAGTCCGGCCAATGCATCAGGCTGAATATCCTTATCCGCACTGATGAGCGTGACTTGAACTTGTGTATCGGCGTGATAATCCTCTGGGAACATAGGCCTCAGGGCGCGGTCAATGAGCCGGCTGATGAGAATCTCGTAATCAGACAACCTACCCTCACGCTTCAGAAAACCGCCCGGAATCTTACCCGCAGACGCAAACTTCTCTTGGTAATCTACCGTAAGAGGCATGAAATCGACGTCCTCCTTGGCTTCTTTGGCGGAAACAACGGTGGCCAACAACATCGTATCGCCCATTTTCAGGACTACTGCACCGTCGGCTTGTTTGGCCAAAAGGCCTGTTTCCAATATAATTTGTCGCCCATCGCCTAAATCGATGGTTTGAGTGATGGGATTTGGTTTCATAAATAATTTAATTCTCAATGTTCTCTGACCAACAGCGGGTTACGCTACGACTCACATAGCGACCTAATCAATGTAAAAAATTTAATACGCTTTAATGCTGCTATTTCCGCAGATTCAACTTTTCGACGATACTGCGGTAACGCATGATGTCAATGCGGTGTAAATAATTCAGCAAATCGCGCCGACGGCCGACCATTTTAATCAGGGCTTGCTGTGTCGAATAGTCTTTGCGGTTCTTTTTCAAGTGCTCAGTCAGGTGAGCAATGCGCACTGAATATTGTGCAATCTGGCTCTCTGCAGAACCAGTATCTTGGGAACCCGAGCCAAATTGAGCGTAAATTTTTTGCTTGTCAGCGGTATTTAAATGCATAATGTTTTAATTAATCAATCGCCAAGTAGACAAATGTTCTTGGAGGGCGCAAAGATAGATAAAAAAACAGAATTTAATCCTTTAGTAGTCTCAAAATCTGGGCGATGGTCTTGCGAAGTTCCTTGCGGTCAACAATCCGGTCTAGAAAACCATGTTCGAGCAGGAATTCAGACGTTTGGAAACCCTTTGGAAGATCCTTGCCGATGGTTTCCTTGATCACACGCGGGCCAGCGAAACCGATCAAGGCACCTGGCTCGGCGAGGTTAAAATCGCCCAACATAGCAAAAGAAGCTGTAACACCACCTGTAGTGGGATCTGTCATCAATGACAAATATGGAACACCTGCATCAGCCAAAAGGGCCAGACGCGCTGATGTTTTAGCAAGTTGCATCAGCGAAAAAGCAGCCTCCATCATACGCGCACCACCGGATTTGGAAATGATGAGGAGCGGTGTATGGGTGGCGGCGGCATAATCGGCAGCACGTGCAATTTTTTCACCCATGACCGAGCCCATTGAACCTCCGATAAAATCAAAATCCATGCAAGTCACCACCAAATCCACCCCCTCAACTGTACCAATAGCTGTACGAATGGCATCGTTTAGGCCACTTTTGGCCCTTGCATCCTTCACCCGATCAAGATAGCGTTTGGTATCAACAAAGCCCAGGGGATCGGCCGATATTAATTCATGATCTCGCTCCGTGAATTTCTGTCCGTCAAAAAGAATGTCAAAATACTCTTTAGAACCAATTCGCAGATGATAGTTGCATTTAGGGCAAACGTATTGGTTGTCTTTGAGTTCGCTCGTGAGCAATGCAGCCTTACACGACGGACACTTATGCCACAAACCTTCGGGAACCTCGAGTTTGGGTTGATTGGTTACACCAGTGGTGGATCTTCTAAACCAAGCCATTCAGCGAAACTAAGCCAAGCTGATTTCGGAATCGAGGTAAACATCCTGGACGGCGTTCAGCAATGCCACCCCCTCTTTCATCGGCTTCTGGAATGCCTTTCTACCCAAAATGAGACCAGTTCCTCCCGCACGCTTATTCACCACGGCAGTAATGACTGCTTCCTGTACGTCGCTCGCGCCTTTGGATTCACCTCCAGAATTAATCAACCCTGCTCGGCCCATATAGCAGTTGGCTACCTGATACCGACAAAGATCGATGGGATGCGCGCTGCTGAGCTGATCATATACCTTGGCATGAGTTTTACCATGTTTGGTAGCCAAGTAACCTCCATTGTTCACAGGCAATTTTTGTTTGATGATATCGGCCTGAATCGTTACCCCCAAATGATTGGCCTGACCAGTGAGGTCGGCGGATGCATGGTAGTCGACCCCATCGACCTTAAAACCAGAATTTCGGGTGTAGCACCACAGAATCGTAGCCATACCCAACTGATGGGCGTGTTCGAAGGCCTTTGCAATCTCCACGATTTGTCGACCCGACTCTTCAGAGCCGAAATAAATGGTTGCACCCACAGCCACTGCCCCCATATTCCATGCGTCTTGTATGGTACCAAACAGAATCTGATCGTATCGATTGGGGTAGCTCAGAAATTCATTGTGGTTAATTTTCACCACAAATGGAATTTTATGCGCATAGCGTCGGGCCACAGACGATAACACGCCATAAGTAGATGCAACTGCATTACAGCCGCCTTCAATGGCCAGTTCTACGATGTTGGCAGGGTCGAAATAGATGGGATTCGGGGCAAATGATGCGCCTGCCGAATGTTCAATGCCCTGATCGACTGGCAAAATGCTCAGAAAACCGCTGCCTGCGAGTCTTCCATGCTTGTAGAGCGACTGCAAACTTCTCAAGGTTGGGATGTTGCGGTTGGAATCTGACCAAACCCGGTCGATAAAATCGGGACCTGGTACATGTAGCTGGGCAGCAGGGATGGTTTGACAACGATGATCCAACAAGTAAGCGGCCTGGTCACCTAAAATGTTCTGAATGTGGGTTTGGCTCATAAAAATTGTACTAATCTAAAATGCAAAAATACGAAATTGCGGACAGAATATGAAGACAAACCCCAACGAAGCACCAACAGCACTGCTGATCAGAGCAGCTGAGGAAACTGATTTACCCACAATTTTTGACATCCGAAAACAGGTTTTTGTATTGGAACAAGGCGTAGACCCCGAAGAGGAGTACGATGAATTTGAAACATCAGCTGTCCATTTAATCGCGCTTTGGAACCAGAAGGCCGTAGGCACGGCTCGATTTAGATCTACCGAAAAAGGCTGGAAAATTGAACGCATGGCCGTGCTCGCAAACTTTCGAAAACTGGGGATTGGTCGTTCCATGCTTCAAGAGGCCCTTTTGCTGCTCCCCAAGGACGGCCGAAAAGTCTATTTGCATGCGCAGGAACATGCCCTCGGCTTTTATGAATCAACTGGATTTAGTCCAACAGGCAATCGCTTTTTTGAAGCCAACATCCCTCATTTTTTATGCGAATTGATTAGATAATCACCTGCTTTCGGATACAGTCGTTTGCCACACGACTAGTGCCTGATGACCATGCGATTTTTGCCTCATGGTTCGTCCGGTCTTTTTTTTATGGGCTGAAGTCCCCTTTTTCCGTGTCTTACTGTGGATGGGTTTTGCCCTGCTTCTCCCTCCTCTATACATCGACCAAAGTTCATGCTGGATGTGGACGATACCCCTATTACCAGCCCTACACATCGGGTTGATGGCACAGATCACCGGGCGATTTACCCTTCGCTGGATCACAGGACTATCATCTGGCCTGTGTATTCTCTTATTGGTTTGGTTCAACCGCAGCCTGCAACATGCGAATTACCAGAGCCGTCTGCCACCCGAATCCCCGGTGGAGGCCTGCTTATTACAGATAGATGGCGTAGCCGATACAAGCCGTAACCGCATACGGATGGTCTGCCGTTGGATTGGTTCAAGCAAATCCGATTCTGCCATCCGCTTTCAATCACGCATTCGGCTAGAGACCGACACCGAATGGCGCGCGCCGCCTCCCGGAACATTTATTGTTGTTCAAAACGCGCGTTTGAGTCGGTTTGTTAATTTACGAAACCCAAATGCGTTTGACTCCGAAGGGAACGCCCAAAACAAGGGTCTGTCAGGTCGTCTCAAGACCGCTTCTGATCAAATCCAAATAGCTCATTGTAAACCGATGCTGCCCATCAGTCTGAGACACCGGGCACAAAGACTCAGCGTTCAGGTTTGTCGAACAATATATGCCTATCTCCCCGAGCGTGAAGCTGCCTTGGCCTGCGCGATTCTCTTGGGTGAACGCCAAGGGATGAATGAAGACATGGAACAAGCGTTTTCGGGAAGCGGACTCATTCATTTGATGGCGGTTTCGGGAATGCACGTAGGTATCTTCTATGTGATGTGCACCTGGCTTATGTTCAAATTGTTGCGGCTGTCGAAAAGGCCTTCTATCTTGAGCACCTTACTGATGCTGTGGTCCTATGCATTGCTCACCGGACTTTCTCCATCTGTGGTTCGCGCCTCCGGAATGTTTAGCCTGGCTTCCATGGGCAAACTATGGAGCAGACACGCTTCATCTTATAATCTGATGTCGGCCTCTGCCTTGATCCAAATCTGGATTGACCCGAGACTTCCTTTACAACCAGGATTCCTATTGTCTTATGCAGCCGTTTTCGGCATACTATTTCTTCATCCCCGTTTGTTTTCACTGTATTGGACCAAAAATAAGTGGCTCGATAAGGCCTGGGAACTTTCCTCCTTGTCGGTTTCAGCACAATGGTTTACCCTGCCATTGGTTTTGTATTTCTTCCACTCTTTTCCGGTCTATTTTCTTCCTGCCAACCTATTGGTGGTTCCCCTATCCGCCCCAGCATTGATAGGAGCCCTTTTGCTCACAATCCTTCAAGTTGTGCCGCCACTAGCTCAATTATTCGCTTATCCCCTTTTTGCTTTGCTCTATTGCATCAATGAAATCACCGTTTTGATTGCCGCTCTACCCCACGCTCAGAGCACTGGATGGTATTGGACACGAACAGATTTCATCCTGGCCTTTGCCCTGGTTGCATGCATTCCACTGGGATGGCTCATGCGAAGCAAATCGGCCCGACTGGCCACCTTGGTGATTTCCATTGTTTGGTATGTGATCAGCCTTGTACAGATGATACAAATGAGCCAAAGCCGCGCGTTTTATGTGTATGAAGGCTACAGACAGGGTTCGGCAGCAATCAGGGTAGGTCAACAAGCATGGTCCTGGCAGAATTTATCCGATTCAATGATGTTTGTTTCCATTGATCCCATCAACAGTGAGGGTGTTGGGCGCATCACCCCTATACCCAACAATGGACTTGTCTGGATTCATTGGCAAGACAAAACAGCGCTTTGGGCAGCGCAATTGGATGAAGAGCGAATGATCGATATGCCCACTGCGGATGTTCTCATTTTGGAGGCCAAATTAAAAAACGACATGATCCTAAAGCTGGCTGACAAATATCAGACGCTCATTTTAGGATCGGGTTATAAGCCGTATTTTTGCAACCAACTTAAAACGCTCATGGTGGGGCGCAAACAGACATCTTGCTATTGCGTCTCCGAGAAAGGAGCCATCAACCTATGGAATATCAATACATCGAGGCGCTCATTGAAGAAGGAATAGGTCGAATCACCTTGAACCGACCCGATAAAAGGAATGCCTTTAATGACCAGTTGGTTTCAGAATTGAAAATGGCATTGCACATCTTCATCGAAGATGCTTCCTGCCGAATCATTGTGTTTGCTGGCCATGGTCCTGCCTTTAGTGCAGGTGCAGACCTTTCTTATTTGCAATCGCTACAAAACAACTCTCTTGAAGAGAATCTGGCAGATTCCAGAGCCCTGATGGAACTGTACAAATTGATGTATGACAGTCCAAAAGTCCTTATTGCAAGGGTGGAGGGACCAGCCTTGGCAGGAGGGTGCGGTTTGGCCACTCTATGTGATTTCTGTTTCGCCGTTCCTTCCGCTACATTTGGATACACGGAGGTTCGCATTGGCTTTATACCTGCGCTAGTTTCCGTATTCCTGGTCAGAAAAATTGGCGATGCACGAGCACGGGAATTGCTGCTGAGTGGCGATACCCTCGACGCTCGAGAGGCATTGAGATACGGTATCATCAGTTTTGTTGTTGCGGCAGATGACATTGTGGCGACTGTAGATTCATTTGCAAAAAACATTGCATCTCGATGTGCACCAGGTAGTTTGGCTGCAACCCGAAAACTACTTGCAGACGTTCAGGATTTATCACTCAATGACGCACTTGATTTGGCCGCATTGCGCAATGCCGAGACCAGATCTTCTGATGAATGCCGCAAGGGAATTGGCTTGTTTCTGAATAAAGAGCCCATTGTTTGGCAGCCATCGTGAACCCATTCCGCATCTCACCCTGTTTGTTTTGAAGAAGCGCAAACAGAAAAGCGGTACCTTTGTTACTCATATTAGATTTTATTAACAGCATTCATCACAACCCGTCACATTCATGGCCCAATCGGAACAGGAGCTGCTGGAACAACTTAGTGAACGAGCATATCCACACGGATTTGAAAGCGACATTGAACAGGAGATTATCCCAAAAGGATTGTCTGAGGAAACCATTCGTTTCATTTCTCAGCGGAAGAATGAACCTGAGTGGCTGCTCCAATGGAGATTAAAAGCCTACAAACATTGGCTGGGTTTAAAAGAGCCCAAATGGCCAAAACTGACCTATCCACCAATAGACTATCAAGACATCAGCTATTACGCAGCACCAAAATCCGCTCCGGTATTGAATAGCCTCGACGAACTCGACCCTGAAATTAAGTCGACCTACGACCGATTGGGCATTCCACTTGAGGAACAAATGATGCTGGCTGGCGTCGCCGTTGATGCCGTTTTGGATTCTGTATCTGTAGTCACCACCTTCAAAGAAAAACTTGCCGAAAAGGGAGTCATTTTTTGTTCCATCAGTGAGGCCGTTCATCTTTACCCTGAATTGGTGCGCGCCTACCTCGGAACAGTGGTTCCTTTTACCGACAACTTTTTTGCGGCCTTGAACAGCGCCGTTTTTACCGATGGTTCTTTCGTATTTATTCCACCCGGGGTTCATTGCCCTATGGAATTGAGCACATATTTCCGCATCAACGCCCGTGGAACAGGACAGTTCGAACGAACCCTTATCGTGGCCTCCGAGGATAGTTATGTAAGCTACCTTGAGGGTTGTACGGCCCCAAAACGCGACGAAAATCAACTTCATGCTGCCGTTGTTGAACTGGTGGCGATGGATCGAGGGGAGATAAAATATTCAACCGTACAAAATTGGTATCCGGGCGATAAAGATGGCAAGGGTGGAATATATAACTTTGTGACAAAAAGAGGTTTATGTAAAGGCGTTTCAAGTAAAATCTCATGGACACAGGTGGAGACGGGATCCGCCATTACATGGAAATATCCGAGCGTGGTTTTACAAGGAGATGATAGTCGTGGAGCGTTTTATTCAGTCGCCATGACCACGCATCTGCAACAAGCCGATACTGGAACCAAGATGATTCACATCGGAAAGAATACCCAAAGTAGAATTGTAAGCAAAGGCATTAGTGCCGGACGGAGTCAGAACAGTTATCGTGGTCTGGTTAAAATTCGCAAATCAGCCTTTAAAGCCCGAAATTATTCTCAATGCGACTCCCTGTTGATGGGCAACCGTTGCGGCGCACACACCTTTCCTTACTTTGAGATTCATCAACCCACAGCCATTGTAGAACATGAAGCGACAACCTCCAAAATTGCAGAGGACATCCTCTTCTACTGCACCCAACGGGGCTTGAGCCGTGAATCGGCAATTGCCATGATCGTAAATGGCTACGCCCGAGAGGTTCTGGATCACCTTCCGATGGAATTCGCTGTGGAAGCCCGAAAGCTATTGGCCATTTCTTTAGAGGGCTCGGTGGGATAAGCATCTGTCTACAATTGGAGTATTAACATGTCTTCAAACTAACAAAAAAGAAAACGAGAGCGAACAAATATGTTATTGGAAATTGAAAACCTCAGGGCCTCTATCGAAGGCAAGGAAATCCTCAAAGGTATAAATCTCAATATCCCTTCGGGCGAGGTGCATGCGATTATGGGGCCCAACGGATCGGGGAAGTCAACCCTTTCATCCATTATCGCGGGCAAAGACGGTTACGACATTTCGGGTAGCATTAGGCTAGATGGGCAGGAGATTTTAGATTGGGAGCCAGAGATCCGATCGAGAGCGGGGATTTTTCTGGCCTTTCAATACCCTGTTGAGCTTCCGGGTGTTGGGCTTAGTTCTTTTTTAAGGGCTTGCGTGAATGAAAGAAGAAAATATCTGGGGGAGCCCGAGCTCGATGCTTCTGCGTTTCTGGCCCTGATGCGGGAGAAGGCTGCCATGGTTGAGTTAAGTCAAGAACTTATAAGAAGACCCGTAAATCAGGGGTTTTCAGGTGGTGAGAAAAAGAGAAATGAGATTTTTCAGATGGCCATGCTCGAACCCAGAATGGCCATACTTGATGAAACAGATTCGGGTCTCGATATAGACGCGTTGCGTATCGTGGCAGAAGGTGTCAACAAACTCAGGCATGCGCAGCGCTCTATGCTGGTGATCACCCACTATCAGCGACTTCTGGAGTATATTATTCCAGATCGAGTGCATGTATTAATGGACGGAGCTATTGTGATGAGTGGAGACCGTACCCTCGCATTAACCTTAGAGGAAAAAGGCTACGATTGGATACGTGCAGAACAGGAGGTTTCATCGTGATGACAAACACAGAGATGATGACCAAATTTCCGCATCTTGGTCAGGCTTCCGACAAGCATTTGACCCATGAGCCCCCTGATTTTCGTCACGAGGATTGGAAATATACCCATTTTCCCCAGTTCCAACAGTATAAAATACAACTTCCATCAGCACTTAGCCAAGACGATCGCACTCCTTTATCAGTCCCAAAAATCCCCTTGGGAGATGACACTTGGATTGTGGTGGTGAAAAATGGGGTGATTCAACCCAATTTGAGCCAGCTCCCTGATCCTTCTTCAGGGATCTCGATCAGGAGTCTAACTGAGGCCGATGTGCAACATTCAGAGGAATCTGGTTTGCCATTTGGTGCGCTCGCTATGAAGCATGGCCATTATTTTAGTCAGTGGGCCATGGCACAGCATGCAGCTGGCCTCTTCATAGACGTGAAAAAAGATGTGGTGGCCCAAAAGCCTCTATTGATTCAGACCATCAACGAAATCACTGAGGCGAAACAAGTACTACCATGCCATCATGTGGTTCGCTTAGCACCCCATTCATCCCTCACGCTTTCTGAGATTTTGGAAGGCGATGGAGCGGGCATGTCGCTATCCGTTTATGAAATTCACGTAGGTATCGGGGCAAATCTCAAACACAATCAACTCCAATTGTGGGCCAATTCCCAGGAGTGCATTCAGCAGGTTTTGGTTGCCCAAGAAAGAGAAAGCCAATACGCGCACTTTGCCTACTGCTCGGGCGGAAAAAAGGTCAGAAATCAATTGACGGTTTCACAGGAAGGGCAAATGGCACATACAGAGCTCACAGGACTGGTGCTTCCAGGTCGTAATGAGCACCTCGATAACCAGACTTTGATGCGACACATCTCCCCCAACTGCAGCAGCCGACAGCGTTACCGCTCTCTGGTAGGTCATGAAGGGACATCAGTGTTCAACGGCAAAGTATATGTTGATCCAGCTGCTCAGAAGACAGATGCATACCAGCATCATGCGAGTCTCCTGATGCATGAATCGGCTGTTTCAAACGCCAAACCCGAACTGGAGATCTATGCCGACGACGTGAAATGCTCACATGGGGCCACAACAGGCATGTTGGATGCTGGTGAGGTGCACTACATGCGTTCGCGTGGACTATCAGAAATTCAGGCAAGGTTGATGCTGCAGGAAGCTTTTGTGCGCGATCTGCTCGAATCGCTACCTGTTGAATCACTTCGCTCCTGGTGCCTCAACCATTGTGTGGAACGACTCCACGATTTGAATCGATTGACCGATTAATCCCATCCGCCTCCATCCTGCTCATCTCTTCCTCTTGCCCCTCATTTGCAGTACGCAACTCAATGAAACAGTCGGATCAATCTGTATCGGGTAAAACCCATCAAACTGACTGGAAGGCAGTTCGCGATGAATTCCCTGCCCTTCATCAACAGGTGAATGGCTACCCCTTGGCTTATTTCGATCACGCCGCAACCGCACAAAAGCCACGGAAGGTGATCGATGCCATGACACGATACTATGAGTTTGACAATGCAAATGTTCATCGTGGGGTTCATTCTTTGAGTCAACGCGCCACTTTAGCATACGAAGAAGCGCGCCAAAAAACAGCCCGTTTCATCTGCGCCAAGGACCCATCAGAAATTATTTTCACTTCCGGTACTACAGCCTCTGTTAATGTGGTGGCCCTATCATGGGGGCGTGCCCATCTAAAACCGGGCGACGAAGTGCTGGTGACGGGGCTCGAACACCACGCCAACCTTGTGCCCTGGCAAATGGCCTGCGCCATGACCGGAGCCCAATTAAAAATTGTGCCCGTTAATGAATTCGGTGAAGTGAGTACCGATTCCGTTGCCGAAATGCTCCATTCAAAAACCCGGATTTTTGCCTTTAGTTGGATCAGTAACGCCCTTGGAACCATCAATCCGGCTCATGATTGGGTACAATTGGCCCGTGAGAAGGGCATAACCACCCTCATTGATGCCGCCCAGGTGGCTGCGCACCACCCCATAGATGTTCAACACCTGGGGGTCGATTTCCTATGCTTCTCAGCCCATAAAATGATGGGGCCAACCGGACTAGGGGTCCTTTACGGCAAAAAATCGATTCTGGAGACCCTGGACCCCGTTTTTGGTGGTGGGGATATGATTGATGAGGTGACTTACGAAAAGAGCACATGGGCCGATCTCCCCTACCGTTTGGAGGCGGGCACCCCCAATATCGCAGGGGTTATCGGCTTATCTGCAGCCATCGACTTTTTGGAATCGATTGGCTGGCAAAATATTAGCCGTCGTGAGTCGGAATTGCTGCAATATGCCCTTGAGAAACTGAGCGAAATCCCACAGATCCGCTTCATTGGTAGCCCGAAAGAGCGCGCAGGAGTCATTTCATTCGTGGTCGATGGGGTGCATCCCTATGATCTGGGCATCCTGCTTGATGAGCAAGGCATCGCACTGCGTACAGGCCATCATTGCGCGCAGCCATTGATGCGTCATTTTGGCATCACCGGGACCTGCAGGGTTTCTCTGGCAATTTATAATACATTCGAAGAAATAGACCAATTGGACCGGGCCATCAAACGGGCATTGCGGTTGCTTGGAATATCCCAATCCAATTAAACCAGAAATTTTTGCAGATCGAATATGATGAACATACCGAGTAATATGAAGTCCATTCAAGATCAATTGGCGGCCGACTTCGAATACCTCGACGATTGGGAGGAGCGATATGCTTATCTAATGGATTTAGGAAAGGAAGTTCAGGGGCTATCCCCTGAAGAAAAAACTTCCGACAACCTCATTAGAGGATGCCAGAGTCGTGTCTGGCTGATCACCCGCTATGAAAACAACCGATTATGGATGTCCGCTGATTCTGAAGCCTTTATTGCAAGAGGCATCATCGCCTTGTTGATGAAAGTATTTAACGGCCAAACGCCATCCGATATTCTTAATGAAAACTTTGATCTGCCTGAACGCATCGGGCTCACCGCGCATCTATCTCCCGGAAGGGCCAACGGCTTAGCGGGTATGTTGTCGCGCATCCGTCATGATGCATCACTTGCATTGGGTACACAAAACAGGAACTGAATGACACAGCCCAATAAATCATTTGTGGAACTTCAACAGGACGTTATTGCCGTTCTCAAAACCATTTATGATCCCGAAATACCGGTCGACATTTATGAATTGGGGTTGATCTACGAAGTCAAAGTGGGTCATGAAGGAAAAGTAGAAGTCATCATGACCCTAACCTCCCCTGCCTGCCCGGTAGCGGGCACCCTTCCCGGCGAGGTTGAATCAAAAATTCGAGGAATCGCAGGAGTCAGTGAGGCGGTTGTTACCCTCACCTTCGAGCCCGCTTGGTCGCAGGACCTGATGAGTGAAGAGGCTCGCCTTGAACTTGGTTTTTTGTAGGCATTAGTCAGTATTTTTCCACCTTAAATCTGAATCATGAAGAGCAGTATGATTTTAGGAGTCGGGCACTTTGTGCCAGACCATGTGGTAACCAACAACGATCTGAGCCAGTTCATGGACACATCGCATGAGTGGATTGTAGAACGCACGGGTATTGAGGAACGCCGGCATGTGGTACCGGGCCATGGTGACACCACAGCCACCATGGGCTACCGAGCATCATTGATTGCGCTCAATAACGCTGGAATTACCGCTGAAGAACTGGACTTTATCATATTCGCGACCTTGAGCCCAGACTACTACTTCCCTGGACCTGGGGTTCAATTGCAAGAAATGTTAGCTCCTGACCACACCATCGGGGCACTGGATATCCGCAACCAATGCTCTGGCTTTGTGTATGCGCTTTCCGTTGCGGATCAATTCATCCGCACAGGCATGTACCGACGAATTCTCGTGGTGGGTTCTGAGGTGCACAGTGCTGGACTAGACATGACCACCCGAGGGAGAAATGTGAGTGTCATTTTTGGAGATGGTGCTGGTGCTGTCGTCGTGGGGGTTGCTCCACAGCACACTGATAATGAATTGGGCAAGAGCAAGATACTATCGACGCATCTCCATAGTGAAGGAAGACATGCACGTGAGCTCGCTGTGATTAGTCCCAGCACCCAACATTGGGTATCACACATTATGAACGAAAACAACCCCAACGATGAGTCATACTATCCTTACATGAACGGGAATTTCGTTTTTAAACATGCCATCAACCGGTTTTCTGAAGTCATCAACGAGGCCTTAATGGCCAATGGCGTACAATCCAGCGAGCTCAAACTGATGATCCCGCATCAGGCCAATCTGAGGATTAGTCAGTATATCCAGCAAAAAATGGGGCTTCGAGATGATCAGGTTTTTAATAACATTATGCGGTATGGAAATACCACTGCTGCCTCGATTCCCATTGCCCTCAGTGAGGCCGTATCCGAGGGCAGGTTACAACGGGGCGACCTTCTTATGTTGGCAGCATTCGGCAGTGGTTTTACCTGGGCTTCGGCGCTGATCCGCTGGTAGGCTAATAAAATCTGTCCTCAGTCGAACAAATGATGGGCTCAGGGGTTTAATCTACATCGTGAAAATTACCGTAACCCGTAAATCCCATTTCAATGCCGCCCACCGCCTGTATAGGCCAGATTGGGATGAGCAGCGCAACAATGCAGTGTATGGCAAATGCGCTAATGCCAATTACCACGGACATAATTACAACCTACTGGTGCACGTGCGCGGCGAAGTCGACGCCGATACAGGCTATGTGGTGGACTTAAAGTGGTTGGCTGAGCTCATCGACCGTTGCGTGGTAGAACGATTTGATCATCAAAACCTCAACCTGGATACTGCGGAGTTTAAAACGCTTGTCCCCACTGCAGAGAACATTGCACAAGTCATTTGGGTCATTTTGCGCCCTGAAATTGACCCTGCTCATGATTTAAAAGTAACCTTATATGAAACCGAACGAAATTATGTTGAATGTGAAGGATGAACACCGAATGATGGAAGAGTTAGGCGACCATCATGCACCTGGATCAATGGATACACCGCTCCGCCAAGATGCGTTTGAACGCGACAACGAGCTCAAAATCGAATTGATCGAAAAGCATTTCCGAGAAATCATGCATGTCTTGGGACTGGACCTGAGCGATGATAGCCTCAGAGGAACTCCATATCGCGTCGCCAAAATGTATGTCGAAGAGATTTTCAGTGGCCTCAATCCTGATAACAAACCGCGTGTCGCGCTATTTGACAACAAATACCAGTATAAGCAAATGCTGGTTGAGAAGGAAATTGCCGTCTACTCCCATTGTGAACACCATTTCGTGCCCATCGTGGGCAAAGCACATGTAGCCTATATCAGCAACGGACAGGTCATCGGTTTGAGCAAGATAAACCGGATCGTCGATTATTTTGCACGAAGACCCCAGGTGCAGGAACGCCTCACCCGGCAAATCGCCAATGAACTCCGAAGTGTTCTTAAAACAGAGGACGTGGCCGTGGTTATAGACGCCCACCACATGTGCGTGAGCATGCGCGGGGTGCAAGACCGTCAAAGTAGAACCATCACATCCGATTACAGCGGCCGCTTCCTGGATGAGGCCACCAGATCCGAATTTCTCCGCTATCTTGAAATGCCAGCACAATAATGGCCAGGTTAGTACAACGGAACATCCTGATTGTGGGCGCTCGCACTGGCATAGGTGCGGAGATTGCACGAATGTCTCGGCATGAGGGAGCAAATGTTTGGACATTTGGTCGCCAAAAACCGGATACTTATGGAGACCATTGGACATTTTGGGACGCCGTTGGGGATGTAGATTTACCCCTTGATCACCTGCCCGAGCAACTGCACGGATTGGTATATGCACCGGGCAGCATCACCCTAAAACCCTTTACCCGGTTAACCGACGCCGACTACCTCAACGAATGGAAGCTCAATTTCTTGGGGGCGGTACGCGCTGTTCGCTCCGCTTATTCAAGGCTCAAAAAAGCGGGGGATTCATCTGTGGTATTCTTCAGTACCGTTGCCGCGCAAACGGGCATGCCGTTTCATAGCTCGATTGCTTCCGCTAAATCTGCATTGGAAGGACTTACCCGCTCGCTGGCCGCAGAGTCTGCTTCCTCAAGCATACGGGTTAATGCCCTGGCGCCCTCTCTCACCGATACCCCTCTGGCTGCACCCTTACTGAACAGCGATGAAAAAAGGTTAGCGGGCGACAAAAGGCACCCACTTGGACGCGTTGGTCAGCCCCATGACACGGCCTCGGCAGCAGTATTTCTATTGTCACCCGAATCTGGCTGGATAACTGGTCAGATTATAGGGGTAGATGGGGGTATGGGAAGCCTCAGAGGCTGATTACGGATTTTAATAATCAAGAAAACCTTCAAACAACCATGTCGGTTTATCCTATAAGTGTTTGCTGGCTTCGAAGAGACCTTCGGCTGTCGGACAATACCGCTCTTTGGCATGCACTCAAAGCAGGGCGCCCGGTGATGATTCTGTTTATTTTCGACAAACACATCCTGGATCGTCTAGAATCAAATGACGATGCCCGTGTGCATTTTCTACATAATACCTTGTTGGCGCTCCATGAAACCCTGCAGCAGTCCGGTGCCGGCCTTTGTATCATGCATGGAAAGCCTGAAGAAATTTGGGCGGAGTTACTCCAAAAGCATAAAATAGCAGAGGTTTATGCAAACCGCGATTATGAGCCATATGCACGACAGCGCGACGCCCAGATAGCATCCCTGCTTCATCGGCATGGTATCCCATGGCATGACTACAAAGACCATGTCCTGCGCGAACCGCATGAAGTATTGAAAGATGATGGCAAGCCATACACGGTTTATACACCCTACAGCAGAAAATGGCTCAACACCCTCCAAGCGGAGCATGTTCAGGAGTGGAACAGTGCAGAACTGCTTAAAAGCAGCCAACTCGTAACAGACCCCGGCACACCCCTGCCAACCCTGCAAGAACTTGGGTTCAAACCATCCGCCATCAGCATTCCGCCAACCCACACTGAGGATGATCTCATCGCACATTACGATGCTCGCCGGAATTTCCCACATATTGAAGGTACTTCCAGGCTGGGCATTCACCTTCGATTTGGCACAATCAGCATCCGATTACTCGCCCAACGCGCGCGCCGCCTCAATGCCACATTCCTGAACGAGCTCATTTGGCGTGATTTTTATCAAATGATCCTCGCTCAGTTCCCGTACGTAGCCGAACGGTCTTTTAAGCCGGCTTATGATCAAATCGCATGGAGGGATGCGCCAGCCGACTTTGAACGTTGGTGCCACGGCACTACAGGCTACCCGCTGGTCGATGCAGGCATGCGTCAATTGCGCCATACTGGCTTCATGCACAACAGGGTGCGTATGGTGACGGCCAGCTTCCTCACGAAACATTTACTGATTGATTGGCGCTGGGGCGCAGCATGGTTTGCCCGACACTTATTGGACTTTGATCTGGCCTCGAACAATGGTGGCTGGCAATGGGCCGCGGGGAGTGGGTGCGATGCAGCACCTTATTTCAGGGTATTCAACCCTTCTGAACAAGCACGAAAGTTCGATCCAAATAGTCTTTATATCCGCAAATGGGTACCCGAATGGGGCACTTCTCGCTATCCGGCTCCGATGGTGGAACATTCCTTTGCCCGGCAACGCGCACTCGACACCTACAGCGCTGCACTTAAGCCATAATCCGACTCCCTTTTCCCCCATTTTGAGCGTTTTCTGATCAAAACAGACTTTTATTTGCCTATCTAGACCAAAGCATCTGAATGAATCCTGTTATATCCAATCATCTATTGATGATCCGGCCGACCCAGTTTGGCTTCAACGAACAGACAAGCGCTACGAATGCATTTCAGAAGAAATTATCCCCTCATTCATTTCAAACCGACATAAATCCCCCTTTTTTAAATCCAGATGAAGTCCTGAGGAACCCATTAACCAACCACGACCAAATTGCACAGCGCGCAATGCTTGAATTCGACCAAAGTGTGGCGCGCATACAATCCGCAGGCGTTCAAGTCACTGTTTGGTACGACAATCCACATCCACCTAAACCCGATGCTGTTTTTCTGAACAATTGGTTCAGTACGCATCAGGGTGGCCAATACATTTTGTATCCGATGATGGCCGAAAACCGCCGAGCTGAAATCGACCCCACCCATGTGGCTGCTTTGGAATCAATGGGATTCAATATGGGTTTGGATTTACGATCCCAGGCTGAAGCCAATCAGTTCCTGGAAGGCACAGGCAGCCTGGTTTTTGATCACCAACACCATGTAGTTTTTGCCACAGATTCGCCGCGCACCCACCGCAACACAGCCGAATTGGTGGCGAAGCACCTCGATTATGATTTGATATTTATGTTGACCAACGATAAATTTGGGGATCCCCCATACCACACCAATGTGGTATTGTCTGTGGGGCCCACCCTTGCCATTGCGTGCCTTGATGTAATCGAGCAAACTGGGGTTTCTACAATCAGAAACCAACTCATGCGCCACAACAGAACGCTCATAGAAATAAATGACGATCAAATGGGATCGTTTTGCGCCAATGTCTTGGAGGTGCAAAACACAGACGGAGGGCAACATCTGGTGGTTTCGCGGACAGCATGGAATGCATTCACCGAACAGCAGCGCCAACTGATTTCTGGACTCTTGAAGCCCATTATTCTCGACATTCCCCTTATCGAACGCATGGGTGGCGGCTCGGCCCGCTGCATGCTTGCCGAAGTATTTGGGACATAGTCGACTCATGCCTGGCCATTATTCAACTCCGCCATCTACACGAACCTAAAATTGCTCCTTTCCGATATGCTTGTAAGTCCGGGGTCGATGATCCCCATCCGATCGTAGTTCCTGATGTTGAAGCGGTAAACGCGCGCAAAGAATGATGGGCGATCAAAGGAAGTGCCGAATGTCGGGCGTATTCAGTTCATATTTTGCGCAAACATGGAAAAAAGTTCGAAACCGAAGCCGAAATAGGTCATGACCAATAAACGTAGGGTCTCCCACAGTGGACCAATCTACCGAAAACCGCATCTTCCCGAAAAGGAATGTCGTGTGTGCGGAAGACCATTTAGCTGGCGCAAAAAGTGGATGCGGTGCTGGGATGAGGTAACCCACTGCAGTGATGCGTGTAGGAAGCGATCGAAGCCTCATTAGGGCCACATAACATACTCCTACCGCGCACCACCTGATGCCTTTGCTGGGGATGAAGAACGGAACTTCCAAGCGAACAAACCCCGCTACCGAACAACATCACTGCGTCGTGGCTGCTCTGGTGCACTGTTTCGCCAAGGCCATGGGGCATTTGCTTTATAACCCCACAATTTCATCATATGCTTGTACATCGAGGTATTATCCTGGATGCCCGTGAATGCATGTGCACCAGGTCCATATGCAAAAACGGGAACCATCACCCCCGTATGCTTTTTGGTGGTGAAAGCACCCTCGATCCGACCCGAGGCCATATCACCCCCATTAATGGCAAACCCACCAGTTTCATGGTCGGCCGTCACAACCACTAATGTTTGCCCATCGCGCTGAGCAAAGTCGAGTGCTGCCCCAATGGCCCGATCAAAATCGAGCATCTCTTGGACAATATAATCGGCATCATTAGCGTGACCACCCCAATCAATTTGGGATCCTTCAACCATCAAAAAGAAACCCTTAGCAGTATCATTCAAATGATCTATTGCCAAGCGGGTTGCGTTGGGCAAAAAATCACCCCGACCCTCGCTCATTTTGGGTGCATCTTTGTCCCATAGTAGTGCCGCCAAACGATTTCCTTTTGGTATTTGGGTGAGGGTGATTGAATCGAATACCGTATAAAAACCCCGTTCGCGCATATTGGCTGTGAGTGCCCGTCCATCTTTTCGTTGTTCGAAATATTTTTTTCCCGCCCCAATCAACAAGTCAACCCTACTCCCTGTAATTTGACGTGCAATTTCCTCATGCATCTCACGGTCCGGTACATGAGCCACAAATGATGCAGGCGTGGCGTGCGTGATTGAAGAAGTGGCTACCAATCCAGTCTTTTTGCCCATGCGCGCCGCTGTTTCCAAAATGGTTTCGCAGGCCATGGTATCGGAATCCACGCCAATGGCTCCATTAAAAGCCTTTTTACCAATGCTGAAGGCGGTAGCGCCAGCTCCAGAATCGGTGATGAGGTCATCGAAGGCGTAAGTCTTACTAAATCCCAAATGCCGAAATCGTTCGAGGTTCAACTCTTGTCGGCCCGCTACCATGCCTGCATAGATTTGGCTGGCACCCATTCCATCGCCAATCATCAGTATGATATTTCTGGGCTGCGTCAGTGTAGCCGATTCGGCCAATTGACGCGCTCTAAAGAAGGGTGATGTTTTTTTATTGCCCGGTGCGGGTTGCCCTTTCGCACTACCCAGGCACATGATCGATGATACAATCAATGGAGCAAAGAAAGCAATACGGGCTGATCGTTCAAAGGTCTTTTTCATATAGCAAATCTACGGGATGCACATTCAGAAGCGTAAATTATTGATGAAACTTATTGCCCAGGTTTAATTATTTTAAGGCAATCATCCTATAGTCCCGCCTGTCGCAGCATCATGGCCTGTAAGGATGCCACAGTGATGGCATCGGTAATCTCCCCCGACTTTACTCTTTGCCAAGCCTCCGATAAGGGTAACTTGAGGTATTTCAACTGTTCCGTCTCCTCGGGTTCCGCTTCAAATTGCTGGAGCTCGGTGGCCAAATATACCTGGCAAAATTCATCAGTAACACTATTGGAAAGATGCATTTGAAGCAACAACTCCCATTGACCAGCTTTTAAACCTGTCTCTTCAAGCAATTCCCTTTGAGCAGAAGTTAAGGGGTCAACATCGTGATGTCCTCCTCCTTCTGGAATCTCCCATGAATAGCGATCGATGGTGTACCGGTATTGACCAACCAAACTGATCCAACCATCGTCATCGAGTGCCACAATTCCAATTGCCATATTTTTGAAATGTACCCTCCCATAAATACCCGGATTTCCTGCTGGATTCAGCACTTGAAATTCCGTTAAGGTAATCCACGGATTATCATATACATTAGAGGAAGAAAGGGTTCTCCATGGGTTATTCAACTCTACAGGAAGGCGCTGCAACTCATCGTGATTCATCTGGACTTTTCTAATCTGGTCTGTTCTGAGCGCAAGATATTTTTTTTTGAGGTTGATTGAACTTTTCATTCACTCAATCGTTTAAAGTGACATAAAAAAAACACTTATGAAAAAAACACTTATGATTGCAGTCGCAGCTGGTCTGATCACCTTCTCCTGCGGCAACAGTGGCCAAGAGGCCGAAAACGTGGATGTAGCAGCTGCAGCGGAAGTTGTGGGTGCGCAAGAATTTTCGCTCACTTCTGGTGAATTAAAGTGGACTGGTAAAAAAGTTACTGGAGAGCATTTCGGCACTGTGGCGATCACCGAAGGCACGCTTCAAGCTGATGCCGGCGCATTAAAAGGTGGTAGTTTCACCATGGATATGAGCAGCATCAAAGTGGAAGATCTTACCGATGCCAAGCAAAATGGCGATTTGGTTGGTCACTTGAAATCCCCTGATTTCTTTGCAGTTGACAGCCATAAAGTAGCCAATTTTGTCATTACCTCAGTTGAAGCGCTACCGGCTGCCGATGCAGAGGGCAACACCCACAGCATTTCGGGTAACCTGACCATCAAAGGCATTACCAATGGAATTAAATTTCCGGCCATGGTACAAATGGACGCAGCATCCGTGAAAGCAAACGCAAAGTTTGATATTGATCGCACACTCTGGAATATTCGTTATGGTTCAGGCAAGTTCTTCAAAGGACTGGGCGACAAAATGATCAACGACAACATCACACTTAATATCAATTTGCAGGCTACTGCAAAGTGAGCATTTCGGTCACTTGAACCGAAACTTTACCATTTTAGTATTGAAAATACCGACCACTGGGTCGGTATTTTTTTTTGACATGAACAGTACTTTTTTTTGAAAGATGTTGTTGTTCTTGCTGTAACCCAATGATTACGTCACTACTCCTCAGCGCCCACCAATATGCGGTGCCATCCACTTGGCAACATATTTTCCTAAAATATCAGCTTCAAAATTAACTTGTGCACCCGACTTCCAGAATTGCACGTTGGTATGTGCCCAAGTATAGGGAATGATGGCCACAGCGAACGACCCCGCACTGAGGGAGGCAACCGTTAAAGAAATACCATCCAAACAAACCGAACCCTTTTCCACGATCAAATGAGCGTAGGACTCAGGAAGAGTAAATTCAATCCACCAACTTCCATTACGCTCAGAAACGGATTCGCAATAGAGGAGCTGGTCGACATGACCCTGAACAATATGCCCATCCAATCGCCCACCTGCTGGTACGCATCGTTCAAGATTCACTATGGTGCGCTCATTCCATAACCCAAGATTGGTGCGTTGAATCGTTTCTTCAACGGCCGTTACCCTGTGCATCCCATGAACCACCTCCACCACGGTGAGGCATACACCATTGTGCGCCAAACTTTGATCAATCTTTAGCGATTCACTTAAATCAGACCGAATCCACAAATCAATATTCGTGCCCAGTATCTCGCGCGATACCACCTCACCCATCGTCTCAATTATGCCTGTAAACATACCTGAATGACCTATCTATAAATACCAACCACTCCATCTCGGTCGACCGACTCGATGCCCGCAAAAACCCTGAAATTAATCCTGATCCTGTAGTAATAGGTCCCTTCTTCAACAGGCACCCCTTGCATATTGGTGCCATCCCAATCGATCGAAGGTACAATACTTCGGTATACAACCTGGCCCCAACGGTTATAGACATACAAATCAATAGATTGCACAAATCGCCAACCGGGTAACGGACGAAATACATCATTAACTCCATCGGCATTTGGCGAAAAAACATTCGGCAATTCATATTCCAAACAATTCTCGGCGCATACTTCGTTCACAAACCCACTTTCATTTCCTCCACTGTCCACCGCCGTTATTCGGTAACAGCCCGCTACCGACGACGACAATCCACCATGCAACCAAGCCGGTAATGAGTCCGCAGGAACCGATGTCAAAGGCGTAAAAGGTGAGCCCGCTCCTGCGCTGTAGTATATTCTCCATTCCAATAAATCAGCAGCGCATTCAGGTTTCTGTTGCCATGTTAATAGGTTCTGGAACCGATCGCAATCAGTCGCTATGGTGAGGGTAGGCGGACAAGGAGGCACTGAGTCGCGTGGGGTACCACACATCCGCTGGGCATCGTTGTATAAAAGCGCAGGCATGCCTAGAGCACGATAACCACCGCGACTCATCACATAATAGCAATAGCTGCGACCATTCACCAAAGCAGTATCAATCCATTCCGGGCGGGGGGTAACGCCAATTAATTGTCGGACACCCGCAAGCCCCTCGCGATAAACATAAAAAGAATCATTTTGCCAGGGCGTATCCCAAGTCCAGGTCAATCGAAGCCGCGCATCGAGCGCTTGTACTTGCAGAAAGACAGAAGAAGCGGAAGTATTCCGTCCAACCAGTCCGAATGCAGGACCCGAATACAGATTTATCCGGTAAAAATGCGGTCCTTGGACGGTATTGATCAGCGTATCGATATGGGATGTATCGGCCATCAAGGATGAAAAATCAGGCCATGTTCTAATGAAAACTGTCGAAGAAGCTTGAAAATCTGGCCTCAAGGACCGAACCAACTCGATACGATAAGGCGGAGGAAACAAAGCCTGGTCCAATTCGGATGGCCCAAGCCATGCCAAAGAAACAGATCCATTCAAAGGATCAGTTGTACGAATACTGACGCGCGTGAAAGCGGGTAGACTCAGCGGAACCCGTGCGCAAGCCTCCTCAGAAGTAATACTTTCTGATCCCGCGAGTGGATTGAGGGCATTCTCACTAAAAAATGCCGTGATTCGGTAGCAAAATTCCTCACCCGGCGGCAAACCACGCCCGCCGTTATCATCCACATAGACTGTAGAATTTCGCCCCATCAGTGTATCAATCAGAACGTAGCCCGTGGAGGCTGGAACCCCTGTTTCGCAATATCCAGGAGTGAACGGACCAGGGCCTTGTTTGCGATACACGCGGTATCCTAGGGCCGAGGTGCAAGCATGGGGATTGAAATTGACCCTAATGGCTGCGGGCTGTGGCGTGGCAACAACACCCGTGACCGCCGGTGCGATGACGCGAATATTCCACACGCCATAGGCTGTAAGGGGTGGACTTCCATTATCGATGGCTTTGAAAACCACCCGATAAGGCGCCAAACGAATGTGGCTACAAGTAGTGTTCCAAGCAAATGGCGATGACAATGGACCAACGCCTGTTACGTCGGTGAACGTAGCGGGGGATTGACTCACGGCACCACGTGGCGGAGCAAAGGGCATGCCGGCCGCGCTCAAACTAATGACCTGGCCATCACTATCGGTGGCCGTAATGGAACGCAACAGCGGACTACCCGCTACCACGCAGGTATCGGGAGGTACTTGCAAATTGGGGGGGCGATTGCTACAAGCTGCTACTGTAACTTGAAAGTCGCGAAGGATCGATGAAATATTGACCCCATTGCGCCACTCCCTGATCAACATGGCATAGTTAAATTCACCGGCCTGCTGGGGCGTATTCCAAATAAAATCACCATAAATGCCATCCACATAGAGCTGATTTTGCGGTGCCGGATAATAAAAACCAGGCACAGGAAGGCCGTTGTCGCCCCTGCATGGCGTTATTTCATAAGACAGCGAGTCGCCATCGGGGTCAACTGCCCCCGGGTTATGAACAAACAACCGATTGATGCAGGCATAGTCGATGGGCGGAAAATTCAATACAGGAGAGCTGTTTACACCCAAAAACGGACTAATAGTGAGCTGTGTTTGAATGTAAAACATCAGATTCACTGAATTGGGGATATTCACGACATTGGCCACCCGGTTTGGGTCGGCCACTGAGATGGTGTAGGTTGACGGCCCTGGAAAAGTGTGGGTAGTGACATAAATATTGCGCACGATATCCGCACCTACGAAAACCCTACTCAGGCGGGGTACAGTATCGATAAAAACAGGATTGCCATAATTAAACGACACAGGCAAATCGGGTCGGTCCGCCGCATTCTGGTCTTTGGTGTAGGTCGTGACCGTAATTTCGAATGTGAGTCCCGACAACTGCCGAAATGTAATTTCGCCCCCCCTGTTGTGCGTAGCCTCTGCAGTCATGCTCCAAAAGGGCAGGACCAAGGACAAAACCCGAATAATGAAATTCGGGTTGCCGATTGGCCTTAATGAAAACTGATCCAAATTCAGGGAGCGCAACGGCATAAATCAAAACGAATAAAATCCCTTCTCCGTATCCAGGCCTCAAAAAATTAGACCTACGGATGAGGTAAAAATGATTAATCTCCAGGCCCCAATAGGGCACCGAAATATTCACGATTAAGACGGGCTATATGGGTTACACTGATACCCTTTGGACATTCAGCTTCGCACGCCCCGGTGTTTGTACAGGCACCAAAACCCAGCTCATCCATGGTCGATACCATTTTCTGTACACGCTCGCGTCGCTCCGGCTGTCCCTGTGGCAGCAGCGCATATTGCGATACCTTCGCCGATACAAACAACATGGCTGAAGCATTCTTGCAGGCTGCAACGCAAGCACCGCATCCGATGCATGCCGCAGCATTAAACGCCTCATCTGCATGCGTTTTCGCGATAGGCACAGCATTGCCATCAGGTGCATTTCCTGTGTTCACCGATACATATCCACCTGCCTGCATGATTGTATCAAACGCGGAGCGGTCAACGACCAAATCCCGGATAACAGGAAAAGGTGCTGCACGCCAAGGCTCAATGGTGATGGTTTCCCCATCATGAAAATGCCTCATGTGGAGTTGACAAGTGGTTGTACCCGACTGGGTGCCATGTGCACGTCCGTTGATGTACATGCTGCAAGAGCCACAGATTCCCTCGCGACAATCATGATCGAAAGCCACAGGTGATTCTCCCTTGCCCACCAATTGCTCATTCAACAAATCCATCATTTCAAGGAAGGAGGCATGTACAGGAACCTGATTCAATGAATAGGTTTGGAATTTACCCTTATCGGTCGGGCCGCTCTGACGCCAAACCTTAAGCGTTAAGGCAATCGTTTCTTTTCCCATCACTTATAACTTCTTTGAGTAGGTTTAACAATTTCAAAGTTCAAAGGTTCTTTGTGCAACTCCGGTGCCACGTTATCTCCTTGGTAAGCCCAAGCTGCCACATAATTCCCATTCTGGTCGTCGCGGAGGGCTTCGCCTTCTGGTGTTTGGCTTTCCACACGGAAATGCCCACCACAAGACTCGCTGCGGTCTAAGGCATCTCGAATCATCAGCGCACCGAGCTCAATAAAGTCTGCCACCCGCATGGCCTTATCCAACTCAGGATTAAACTCGTTCACACTTCCTCCAACCTGAAGATCCGTCCAGAAAGAATTTTTCAATTCTTCAATCATACCTAATGCCTTCTTTAAACCTTCTTCAGAACGCGCCATGCCACAATATTCCCACATAATTTTCCCGAGATTTCTGTGTAAACGCTCAGGTGATTGACTACCTTTAATTGAAAGGAACTGATGATATAATTCAGATGCCCTCGCTTCTGCAGCAGCAAAAGCCTCGTGGTCGATGGGTATTGAAGGGGTATGAATTTCATCGGCCAAATAGTTACCTATGGTATAAGGCAACACAAAATAGCCATCTGCGAGTCCTTGCATGAGTGCAGAAGCCCCTAGGCGATTGGCTCCATGATCGCTAAAATTGGCTTCACCAATCGCATACAAACCCGGAACTGTAGTCATCAAATCATAATCCACCCATAAACCGCCCATGGTGTAATGCACAGCGGGGTAAATCTTCATGGGAACTTCATACGGATTATCCCCTGTTATTTTTTCATACATTTCAAAGAGGTTGCCATAACGTGCACTGATCACGTCTTTACCCAACCGCTGGATGGCATCTCTAAAATCCAGAAAAACTGCCAAACCAGTAGGATTAACCCCTCTCCCGTCATCACAAGCTTCTTTGGCGGCGCGACTGGCCACATCGCGCGGAACCAGGTTTCCAAATGCCGGATATTTTCTTTCGAGGAAATAATCGCGGTCCTCCTCTTTCAATTGCGCAGCTGTGCGCTTCCCTTCTCGTATGGCTTGGGCGTCCTCTTGTCGCAACGGAACCCAAACCCTTCCATCATTACGCAGCGACTCCGACATGAGGGTGAGCTTGGACTGATATTCACCTGATTGAGGCAAACAAGTGGGGTGAATCTGGGTAAAGCACGGATTGCCAAAAAACGCTCCCTTCTTATGGGCCTTCCAGGCTGCTGTTACATTTGAGCCCATGGCGTTGGTCGATAAATAAAACACATTGCCATAGCCCCCACTCGCTAATACAACAGCATGTGCACCATGTCGTTCTAATTTGCCAGTCACCAAATCCCGCGCAATAATGCCCCGAGCCTTGCCGTCGATCACGACCACATCCACCATCTCGTGCCGTGCAAACATCTGAACTTGCTTTCTGGCAACCTGACGATTGAGGGCGGAGTAAGCCCCCAATAACAACTG